>DATGIR010000491.1:0-12789 GCA_035295605.1 Fimbriimonadaceae bacterium
GAGGCGCGCCGATGAGCCGCGCCACCGCGTGACGCTCGGAGTACTCGCTCATGTCGATGCGCACGATGTTGCGCTCGTCGTCGAACAGGAACTCTGCCAGCGCCTTGGCCGTTTCCGTCTTACCCACGCCGGTTGGTCCAAGGAAGAGGAACGAGCCGATCGGCCGGTTCGGGTCGCTCAGGCCGCTGCGGCTCCGCCGGATCGCATCCGCGACCGTCGTAAGGACCTCGTCCTGCCCGACCACGCGGAGGCGAAGGAGCTCCTCCATGCTGAGGAGCTTGTGCATCTCGCCTTCCATGAGCTTGCTGACGGGGATCTGGGTCCACTTGCTCACGACCTCGGCGACGTCCTCGCTGTCGACCTCCTCCTTGAGCATCTTGCCTTCCACCTGGATATGCGCCAGCTCCGAGGACTGCTCTTCGAGCTGCCGCTCCAGCTTGGGGATCTGGCCGTGCTGGATTTCCGCCGCCTTTGCCCAGTCGAGCTCGCGCTCCGCGGTTTGCAAAGTGTTACGAAGGGCCTCGATCTGCGCCTTGGTCGCGCGGACGCTCTCGATCTTCTCCTTCTCCCGCTGCCAGGTCGCGCGCAGGCCGCTCGCCTTCTCGGTGAGCTCGGCCAGCTTGCGCTCGGTGCCCTCCAGCCGCTCCTTGCTCGCCGGATCGGTCTCCTTTCGCAGCGCCTCGCGGTCGATCTCGTACTGGGCGAGCTGCCGCTCGACCTCGTCGATCTCGGCCGGTACCGAGTCGATCTCGATCTTGAGCTTGCTCGCCGCCTCGTCGATCAGGTCGATCGCCTTGTCGGGCAGGAACCGGTCGGTGATGTACCGATGGCTTAGGGTGGCGGCCGCCACCAACGCGCCATCGGTGATCCGCACGCCGTGGTGAATTTCGTACCGCTCTTTGAGGCCGCGGAGGATCGAGACGGTCTCCTCGACCGTCGGCTCGTCGACCAGAACCATCTGGAAGCGCCGCTCGAGCGCCTTGTCCTTCTCGATGTACTGGCGATACTCGTCGAGGGTGGTAGCGCCCACGCAGCGCAGCTCGCCGCGCGCCAGCATCGGCTTGAGCATGTTGGCGGCGTCCAGCGAGCCCTCGGCCTTGCCGGCTCCGACCAGCGTGTGGAGCTCGTCGATGAAGAGGATGATGTCGCCCTCGCTCGCCTTGATCTCGTCGAGCACGGACTTAAGCCGCTCCTCGAACTCGCCCCGGAACTTGGAGCCGGCGACCATTGCGCCGATGTCCAGCGCCATCACGCTCTTGTTCTTGAGCCCCTCCGGCACGTCGCCTTCGATGACGCGCATCGCGAGCCCTTCGGCGATGGCAGTCTTTCCGACGCCGGGTTCGCCGATCAGCACCGGGTTGTTCTTGGTGCGGCGGCTCAGAACTTGAATGACCCGGCGGATCTCCTCGTCCCGGCCGATAACCGGATCCAGCTCGCCGCGGCGCGCTCGCGCCGTCAGATCGATGGCGTACTTGTCGAGCGCCTGGTAGCGCTCCTCCGCGTTGGCATCGTTCGCCCGGCGCCCCTTTCTCAGATCTTCGATGCCCGCCAGAAGCCCCTTCTGGTTGATTCCCGCCGCCTTGAGAATGCCGCCCGCCGCGCCGGAGTCGCCGGCCATCGCCAGCAGCAGATGTTCGGTCGATACATACTCGTCGCCCAGCTTTTCGGCCTGCTTGAACGCGTCCGCCAGGACCCGCTGCATCCGCGGGGTGAGTTGGGTGCCGTACGCGTCGGAGCCCTGGACCTTGGCCATGCTCTCCAGGTTCTCGACGACCTGGCGCCGAATCTGATCGGGGTCGGCGTCGAGGCGCTCGAGGAGCGGCCGGGCGATTCCGCCCTCTTGGTCGAGGGTGGCGAAGAGCAGATGCTCGACGTCCACCGAGCTGTGGTGGTACTGCTCGGCGACTTGCTGCGCGCCCTGGAAGATATCCTGGGCCTTGACGGTGAGTTTATCGAATCTCATAGTGATCTTGAGCGTTATAGGCTCAAATTATTTGCTTCTCACAGTATACGCTATGGAAACAAGGAGGGTTCCCGGAACGTGCCACGGCTCAGCGAGCCGTGCTCCCTTACTTACCTATACAGAACCTAGCGAATATCTGTTCGATCACGTCCGGCGCGACACCGAGGCCGAGAATCTGCCGCAATGCGCCCGAAGCCTGATACAGGGCCGGGAGCACCAGGTCCGGCGTCGCGTCGAGGCGGAGCGCGGCGATCCCGTCCTCGAGTCCTTTCGCGGCCTCGGACAGGCACCCGGCATGCCGTGCGTTCAGCAAGAACGGCAGTTCCAGGCATTCGCTCAACCCTACGAACCGCTGCAAGAGCTGGGACATTCCCAGTCCGGTCACGGACGAAGTCTCGAGGTGCTGCGTCGGCTGGTGCGGCAGGTCCGCCTTCGCCGCCACGACGACCGGGTCTTGAATCACCGCCAGGAGCGCCGAGTCTTCCGCCGTCAGACCGGCGCGGCAGTCGAATACATAAAGCACCAGGTGAGCCCGCTTCACCGCCGACCGAGCCCGCGCGATCCCGATCGCCTCGACCTCGTCCGGGTCTTCCCGCAGGCCGGCGGTGTCGAAGAGGGTCACGGGAACCCCGCGCACGTCGATCGTCGCCTCCAGTACGTCGCGCGTCGTGCCGGGAATGTCGGTCACGATCGCGCGGTCGCTTCCGGCGATCGCGTTGAACAGGCTCGACTTGCCCGCGTTCGGGCGCCCCAAGATCGCCACCCGCAGCCCGTCCCGAAGCAGCGCCGCCGGCCGCTCCCACTTCCGTACTTCGGCGACCTCCGCGAGGGCGGATTCCAGGCTTGCCGCCAGTTCGAGCGGGTCGTGGGGCCCGATCTCTTCGCTGAAGTCGAGACCCGCCTCGAGGCGAACGATGACCTCGTCCAATCGGGTCAATGCCGGCGTCAGCGCCCGGGTCAGCGCGCCGGCAAGCTGCGCACCCGCCGCCTTCACATGGGCGCCGGTCTGCGCGCCCACGACTTCGGCGACCGCTTCCGCCTGGCTTAGGTCCAACCGGCCGTTGGCAAACGCTCGGAGGGTGAACTCGCCTGGCTCGGCGTCCCGCGCCCCCGCCGCTCGGCATCCGTCGACCAGCAGCCGCACCGCGGCGGGCGAGCCGTGAAGGAATAGCTCGACGGCGGGTTCGCCCGTATAGGAGGCGCCTTCCTCGAACGGAAGCGCCAGGCCGTCGTCGCCGAACGCGTACCGTCCGTAAAGCGCCTTGCGGGGCTCCGGTTCGGCGGGCAGGGAAAGAAAGACCGCACGGGCGATCCGGTACGCCTCCGGGCCCGAAACACGCACCGCCGCCACCGCCGCGCGCCCGGGCGCGGTGATCGGCGCGACGATGGTGTCAAAGTGGCTGCCCACGGAGTCCATTGTGGGGCGTTGGAAGGGCGACCGTCTAAACTCACCCCAACGTGACCTACCAAGACCAGATGGTCAAGATGACCCAGCGCGCGGTCGACGACATCTGCCGCGCTGCGCTCGCACTGCCGGCCGGCGCTGCAACATGGACCGCGGGCGGCGAGGCGCGGTCCGCACTCGACCAGATGCGCGAGATCGCCCAGTCGGCTGCCTGGCTGTTGCCGTTGGTTCTGGGCAAGAGCTCGAGCGAGTTCGCCAAACACCCGGACCAGGACCCCGGCCATCGGCAGATGCCGGAGTCGGCGGGCCTCGAGACGATCGCGGGTTGCGTCGAGGCCGCCCGCAAGTCCACGACCGAGCTATGCAAAGCGATTGCCGCCGCGCCGACGGAGAAGCTGGACGCCGAGTTGAAGCTGCCCTTCGGCGGGGGGTTGATGATGACCTACGCCGACCTGCTCGGGATGCACTACTGGAATTTGGTCTACCACCTAGGCCAGATCAACCAGATCGCGCTGGCGCACGGAGACAAGGAGATGCACTAACGGGGATCAGGGATCGACGTCTCCCACAACCTTGATGATGTAGATCGTGAAGCCATAGAACGCCGCGTAGGCCACGTGCTCGAGAATCCGAAGGGTCACCACGCCACTGCCTACGACCCTGCTTGCGATCGAAGCTCCCATCAGCGAAGTCATCAGGGACCACAGCTCGAAGACCAGAACGAGCACCGAGTACCACTTGACGAGAAACTGAGCCCAAAGCTGCTGAAACAGCATGCCGACTCCTAGGATCGCGGAGGCGAACCCCATGATCTGGAGGTAGGCGAGGTACCCGGCGAACGACAGCTCGCCGAGCGGGTTCGGGAGCACTTTGAACCCCTGAAGCAGCTCGTAGCCGCCGTTCAAGATGAACGCGACCGACACGACGATGTAGCAGACTTCTTGCCAGGTCGGCCGGTCGGTCCACGTGTCGACGATGGGGGCGCCCATCGGTCGCACGACGCCCTTGAGCGGCGAGCCGCAAAACTGGCAGGTCTGGGACCAAGCGGGCAGGCTCTGCTTGCAGTTCGGGCAGGTGACGGTGGGGATCTCGGTTCGGGACATGGGCTTAGTCGAGTCCGACGGTGTTGACCAGGTAGAGCATGAATCCGTAGGCAGCCCCGAACGCAAGCGTCAGCAGAATCACAAGGACGCCGAGCAACGGGAAGGCGCGTGCGACCACGCCTCCGACGAGAAGCATGCCCACCGCGACGACGAGGTTCACCCAGCAGCAGATCTTGATCGCGAGGCTTGCCCAGGGCCACTCGGCCAAAAGCCCAACCCCCACAAGCGTAACCAGGGCCCCGTGCCCGACGAGCGGGCCGCCGTTGTCACTCCCCTTCGCTACGATGAGCGTGATGATGCCGGAGACGAGTTCGAGGATCCCGTCGATAAGCACGACGTAAGCCATGACCCGGAACGCGGCGTCCTGCCAAATCGGCTTGTCCGCGTCCGGATGGCGGATGAAGACGGCTCCGCCGCTGGTGGGACCGTACGGGTTTCCCGGCGGAAGCGGGCCGACCGGCGCGGGCGCCGGCCGGGTCTCGAACCCACACCGGCTACAGCGCGGCGCTGCGGCGGGAATGAACTCGCCGCACGAGGGGCAAAGCGATCCGTCTGACGGGTCGGCCATCGGCAGACAGCTTAGACGGAATTAGTACCCCTTGTCACCGTAGAGGGTCTGGATGTAGTTGATCTGCCCTTCGTGGTAGGCATTGTGGGTGGTGACGTGGTGCGCCCACGCGGCGGTCGTGTAGGTTCCCCACGGGCTCTCGATCAGCACCGAAAGCTTGTCGTCCGGCAGCGCCTTGATGACCTTGACGAGCTTGTCGGTGCCCGCCTTCAGGGCGGAGATCGCCTTCTCGTCGGTGTCGAGGGCCGCCAAATCGGCGTGAAACTTGTCCATGTCGAACTCGGGCATCTTCCCGGTCTGAACGATGTCGGCGAGGCCGTCGGTCATGATCGCGCATTCGGCAAGCACGTTCCGGGCGCTGCGTCCGCCCTCCGGTTGCCACCCGCGCTTTTCGGGGGTCGTGCGCTCGTAGGCGGCAAGCAGGTCGGCGGTGCCTTTCTCGGTTCCCGAGGCTATGAAGTCTTGAACTGTCATGTTAGGTGTATCTCTCCAATCGGCGCCGAGTTTGGCGCTTCGGAAGAGGGTAGCACGGGGCGGGATACGTTTGTCTACCGTTTTTTTTTGTTAAGTCATCACTCGCTGTAGAGGTACCAGCCGTCGCCCACAGCTCGATACCACCGACCATCGTCGGCGCGGTTGTCCTTCGTAAGCTTTCCGTCGAGCGTGCGAACGCACATCGAGGGCAGACCTGCGTGGTAAGCGAAGCCCTTGGCAGAGTTCCTCCAGCGCCACATCACGAGGACCGTCCCCTCGTCCGGGTAGGTGGGCTTCGCGTGAAGCTCGTCGGCGAGCCGGTCCACGTCCGGCGTCTCGCCGAGGGGTGGCCCGAGGATCCCCTGCCCGAAGAACGCGCCCATGCCGCTCAATCTTTCGAAGTCATGCTTGTTTGCTCGGTAGGCCTCCAGGAGCTTGGCGTCGGTCGGCGGCGTCGAGAAGCAGATCGCGGTTACGGTCGGCCACACGAAGCACCCGGTCAGGCCGAGCAGTAGAACCATTCTTCTCCACCTTCCCGACGCGGGATCCATCAAACGCGGCCCGCAGACGCCGCCGAGGAGGCCGCCTAGCCAGCACCCCACGAGTAACCACGGTCCAAACGCGGTCACAGCCTCCTCCTTTTCCAACAGGCTCGCGCCGGAGCATGAAGCAAGCAGAGCGGCACCGATGCCGCCGGCGGCCGCTGCGGCGGCTCCGGTGAAAGCCCAGGCAACCGGGCTTACCGGCCTTATCCCAATCGCGACCCCGACCCCAACCCGTGCGAAGAGGAGGCACGCGCCGACCACCAGAATGAGATCCAATTCCCCCCAGATGTCCAGGCCATTCATGAACATCAGGAAGTTGACGCAGGCGGCTACAAGGACGGTCCCTCCGACCACCACGCACCCGATGGGGGTCCCGAGCTTCTCCCTCACAAGGAGTTCAACCCAATCTCCAGGCGAGCCGGTTCCGGCGGCGCTGCTCGCCCGGCAAGATCCCGTCGGCTATGCCAACGCCGCGCGGTCCGCTTCCATCTGAGCCAGCGCCGACTCGAAGGCGTCGAACATGCGCTCCGCCGCCGTGATCGGGTCGCCCGAGAAGGGCCAGATGAAGCTCTCGCGCGTGAGGTACGCGTCCCGGTTGATTCGCCCGACCAGCGAGAACACCCTTGGCGAGATTTCGGCCCGCGACTTGAAGGTCATCGAGAGCCGCCCGGCCTTCCCGTCGATCTTGTCGACGCCCAACGCCTGAGCCCGAACCCGCTGCGCCATCACGCTGAACGCGGCGCGTACCTCTACCGGAAGAGGCCCGTACCGGTCCTCCACCTCGGCCTGTACCTCGCCCAAGGCCGGCAGCTCCCGGCACGTCATCATGCGCTGGTAGAAGTAGAGGCGCTGAGATTGGTCCTTGATGTACGTCTCCGGGATGAGGGCCACCGCCGGCAAGTCGAACGTCGGCAGGGGCTCCATCGCCGCGAGCGGGTCGGCGACGGTTTCGCCCTCCGTGCCTGCCGGCGCGTCCACCGAGTTCTTGAGCGCCGCCACCGCCTCGTTGATGAGCTGTGTATAGAGCTCGTACCCCACCGCGACGATCGCCCCGTGCTGCTTCGCGCCGAGCAATTCACCGGCGCCGCGAATCTGAAGATCGCGAAAGGCGAGGGAGTAGCCCGAACCCAGAGTCGAGAACTCCTGCAGCGCCTGAAGCCGTTGGAGACCGCCGCCGCTCAGCTCCTTCGAGTCCGTATAAAGGAAGTAGGCGTACGCCTGCCGGTCCGAGCGGCCGACCCGGCCGCGGAGCTGATAGAGCTGGGCAAGCCCCAGCCGGTCCGCCTTTTCGACGATCAGCGTGTTGGCGTTGGCGATGTCGATTCCGTTCTCGATGATCGTCGTGGAGAGCAGCACGTCGATCTCGCCTTTGATGAAGCCGACCATGATCGGCTCGAGCTCGTGCTCGGTCATCTGCCCGTGACCGACCCCGATCCGCGCCGTCGGCACCAGCTTTCGGAGCCGCTCCGCCACGTGGGAGATCGACTCCACGCGGTTGTAGACGTAGAACACCTGCCCACCGCGAGCCAGCTCGCGCAGGACCGCCTCCCGCACGACCTCGTTGCCGTACGGCCGCACGAACGAGCGGATGGGCAGCCGCCCCGGCGGCGGGTCGTTGATCAGCGACATCTGACGGATGTCCATGAGCGCCATGCTGAGCGTGCGCGGAATCGGGGTTGCCGAGAGCGTCAGCACGTCCACCTCGGTGCGCAGCTTCTTGAGCATCTCCTTCTGCTTCACCCCGAACTTCTGCTCCTCGTCGATGACGACGAGCGCGAGGTCCTTGAACTCGACGCCGGCGCCGAGCAGGGCGTGGGTGCCGATGATGATGTCGACCTTGCCCGCCTTGAGCCGCTTCTGGACTTCGTGCCGCTCCGCCACCGACACGAACCGGTTGACCAGCGCGATGTTCGTGCCGAACGGGGCGAGCCGCTCCTCGAAGTTTCGCGCGTGCTGTTCGCTTAGGATGGTGGTGGGGCAGAGGACGGCGACCTGCCGCCCGGCCTCGGCCACCTTGAACGCGGCTCGGATGGCGACCTCGGTCTTGCCGAAGCCGACGTCGCCGCAGACGAGCCGGTCCATCGGATAGCCCATCTCGAGGTCGTGCTTGACCTCCTTAATCGCGCGGAGTTGGCTCGGCGTCTCCACGTACTGAAACGTCGACTCCATCTCCCCCTGCCAAGGGCTGTCCTTGCCAAACGGACGTCTCTGGACTGCCTTCCTCTTCGCGTAGAGGCTTACCAGGTCGCGGGCGAACTCCCTGGCGTCCTCCTTGGCTTTTCCCAAGGTGCGCTGCCACTCACCTCCGGTGAGCTTGTTCAGCTTGGGATGTTCGTCGCCCGGGTTCAAATACTTCTGAATCCGGTCGAGCTGGTCGGCAGGGACGAAGAGCTTGTCCGGCGCCTGATACTCGACGAAAAGGAACTCCTTCTCGACCCCCTGCTCGATGCGCTTGACGAGCCCGCGGAAGACGCCGATACCGAAGTGGATGTGAACGACGTAGTCGCCCGGCTTGAGGTCCAGCACCGTGGCGATCGGCGCGCCCTCCATGAACCGGCGCTGGGGGAGCTTGAGCCGCGCGACGCCGAAGAGTTCCGCGTCTGTAAGGAGCGCGACCTTGGCCGCGGGAAGGACGAACCCGCCGCCAAGGTTTCCGTGGACGAGGGTGACCGCGTGGGACTGCCGCTCTTCCGCCACCCCGATTTCGATTCCCGCGAGCACCGCGGTGGCGCGGCTGGGCTGGTCGGTGCCAAGGGCGACGTCGACTTCCTCGGCAAGGTACTGCTTGAGCGTGCTCGTCAAAGCCTCGGCCCGACCCCGATAGCTTTCCAAGGAGGTTGCACCGACGTCGAGCTTTGCCGGCAGGTTGAGCCACTCGGGCATCGCGTTCATCGCGGAGAGCGAAATGAGGTTCGGGTGCTCGCCGAGGTGCTCGGGCGGGAGCACGAAGTCGCTGACGTAGGCGTGCAGGATTTCGCCGCGCGCGTGGCGCGCCTGAAGGGCCTGATCCAGCTCCTCCTCCGTTCTCGCCGCCAACCCTGCGAGCTCGAGGGGCTCGTCGAGGACGACGAGGTCGGTCTCCTCGAGGAGGTCGATCGCGCACCCCGACTCGGGATGGAGCAGCGGGCGGTAAAGGTCCAGGCGGTCGAAGTAGACGCGCTGCTCCAAGGCGTCGGCATCCCCGGCGACCGTCTCCTCTAGCCGTGCCGCGGCTTCCTCGCTCATCGACGCCGACTCGAGCTCGAGCGCGTGGCGAACCATCTCGCTGAAGTCGGCCGTTCCCGTGTACAACGTTTCGCGGGATGGGGCGAGTGCGAGCCGGGCGACGTTGCCAACCGAGCGCTGGGTGTTCGGATCGAAGAGGCGCACGCTCTCAACCTCGTCACCGAAGAGCTCGATCCGAACCGGCATATCCCGCCCGGCCGCGTAGACGTCGATGATCCCCCCGCGCCGGCTGAAGCCTCCCGGTTGCCGCACCGGTTCCTGGGGCTCGTAGCCGAGGTTCACGAGCCGCAGAAGGAACGCCTCGACGTCGAGCACGTCGCCTTGGGCGACCTCGACGAAGGCGTCGTGGATCACGTCCTTAGGCAGCGTGCGCTCAAGCGCCGCCTGCGGGCTGGTGATCACGATCCCGGCGCGGTTGTCGGCGAGGGATCTCAGTGCCCCGAGCCGGTCGGAGAGGGCAATATGCTCCGGAGCGGCATCTTCGAACAGCGCGGAAGTGCCGCTCGGCAGAAGCGTGATGTCGCCGGGCGGGACGCCGCACAGGGTGAGCTTGGCCTGCCAGGCGAGGGCCCGCTCATACGTCGCGGTGACGATCAGGAGCTTGTTGGGCGCCTCGGAGTCGCGCCACTTCGAGTACGCGGCGGCGAGGAGAACCGGGCGGGCCTCGTAGGCGACCGACTGAAGTTCCGCGCGAATCGGTTCGGTCCGGGCACGCGAAAACACGCCGTCAAACTCCGAGAGGGCGGCGTGGTCAAGTAGACGCCGAGCCCATTCGGCAACGCGCATCTGGCCAATTTTACCAGGGGACGGGCCGCCGATGGGATACGCCGCCCCGCCCCCTATTCCGGGGCCTTAGACCCAGGTATTTCTACCGTTATCCGCTTCCGAATGCCCAGCAAGGATACAAGGTGGTTTACAATAGATTCTTCGGGGGCCCATGCTTTTAAAACGCACCATCCTGCTCGCGTTGGCGGCTGCTTCGAGCGCCGCGTATGCCGACTCGCTGACGTTCAACAACTTCGACACGAACTTCGGTTACGACACGACGCACGTCGACACGCTCAATAAGTCGTACAACTTCGGCACCGCTGAAGGGTATGCGATGGAGTTCGTGGCGGCAACCTCGGGAACGCTGAGTGGGCTCGACCTCGCCATGTTCTATGCGTCTGGCCCCGTCACCCTCTCGTTCTTTAGCGAGGTCGACAACGGCTCTGTTGACACGGTGGGGAACTCCCTTGAAAGTTGGACCGTTTCGGGTCAGGGTTCCGAGCCCTACTCGTTCTCCGGCGACGGGAGTGTGTCGGTGGTTGCGGGTCAGAAGTATTGGGTTGGACTCTACACGACGTCCACCACCAGCATCGCCTCGTGGGCCGGGGCGAGTGTTCCTGCTTCGGTTGGCACCGAACTCATCCCCGTGTCGGCATATGTCAATGGCGCGTGGACGGATCCGACCGCACCCGTCTACGCCGCCTTCGATGTCCGCGTCGGCCCGCCCGCGCCGACGCCCGAACCGCTCACGATGGGCCTTGGGCTCGCCGGCCTGGGGATCGCCGCGTTGCGCCGTCTCCGCCGAAGCTAAGTCGCCCTCGATTCCTATGCGCCTCGCGCTGGGTCACTGAGAGAAAACTCAATACGTCTGCGCGCCGGGTTATGCTTACTAGTGGGTGGCGCAAGCCGATTTGTGCGCCTGACCAACCCATGCGATTCAACTTCGTTTATGCCCGCGTCGCCGCGCTTCTGACCGCGCTGTGCGCCGTTACCGGGCTGCAGGCGCAGACCCTCGCCCCCAATCCGGTTCCGACCAAGGTCGTTCACAACCAGTGGATGATCAAGGCGACGGTGGGTGGGCAAGAGGGCTGGTACCTGCTGACCACCGCCTCGAAAACGTCGATCAGGCTTCCCAGGGCAGGGGAAAGCGGGGCGGACGGCAGGCTGCAGTCGGCCGACGTGAGCATAGGCGGCGTCTCCGGTCCCACCGTCAAGTTCCGGGTAGCGGGCTCGCCGCCCTTGAAGGCGCTGGGCGTCGACGGCGCGCTTGGGGCCGACGCGCTCGCAGGATTCACCCTCGCGTTCGATGTTGAGGAGGCTCAGGTGGCGACCTGGACCGACCAGCCTTCACTCCTCGGTCAGCGCGGCTGGATCCTCCTGCTCCCGGTTCTCGGTTCGGCAACCCAGCATGCCATCACGCTCTCAATCGATGACGTCGACAAGATGCCTTACGGGGTGAAGGGATCGATCGGCGACAACAAGGGGTTGGGCGTCGTACAGCTGAGCGAGATCGACGCCAAAGCGGCGGCGCCGGCGCTGTCCGGCGCAGACGTGCTGACGGTCACGCCGCCGGACACCGTTGCCATCGATAACGTGATGCTTGCGGATATGGGCCCGTTCTGGCTGATGGCCAACCGGACGGCAACGCCGCTGCCCTACGCTTCCGGCAAGGAGATAGCGAGCATTCCGCTCACCAGCTTGCCGGTTCGGCGGCTCATCCTCGACGGCCACACGGGAACGATGGTGACCGAGCTTCTCGGGGAGTCCGGAGTGAACTCGCTCCTCCTCAGCCGCATGATGGGGATTCCGGTCGAGATCGACGAGGGCACAATCTATCTTCGAAAGGCGGGAGCGCTGTACGGCGGGGACCTCAACCCCTACGCCGGCGGCTTAGTCACCGCCATCGCCGGTATCTCGGCGGACAACATTCTCTTTGCGATGCAGGGACCGGCGGCGGGGAAGTTGGACATGTTGAAGCGCTTGGCCCGTGCCCGCACCGGCGGCTATGCCCTCGACTTTGTGAAGGACGACAAGCCGTACCACACGACGGTTCGGCCCCCACTCTAGGTCTCCTCTCCCCCCGGGGAGAGGTCCTCGCCGCGAAGCGTGCGAGGGGTGAGGGCGTCTTTCCTCAGCCGATCGAGACGAGCTCGATCTCGAACACCAGGTCCTGGTTCGGGGGGATAACCCCTCCCGCGCCGCGGGCGCCGTAGCCGAGCTCGCTCGGAATGTCGATCTTACGCTTTCCGCCGACCTTCAGCCCGAGGACCCCCATATCGAAGCCCTTGATGACCTCGCCCCGGCCAACCCGGAACGAGAAGGGCCGTCCGCCCTTGTAGCTGCTGTCGAACTCCCGCCCGTCGGGGAACGAGCCACGGTAGTGCATCGTCACCCGGTCCCCATCCTTTGCCTCTTGGCCGTCCCCGGCCACGATCTCCGTGATCTGAATCATTCTCTTCCGTCCTTGCTCCTCGAGGGGCCGTTTCGCGCCGGCGGGCCGCCGATTGCGACCAACTCTACATCAAGCGTGAGGGTTTCGTTCGGTTTGACCTTGAGCTGCGGGTTGCCCACCTCGCCAAAACCTAGGTCCGGCGGGACGAGAATCGTTCGCGTTTCGCCCTTCTTCATGCCGAGGATCCCGAGCGTGAACCCAGGAGGAACTTGGGTTTTCCCGACCTCGACTTTGGCCCCGTAGGGCATGTCATCACCGGTCGAGATGAAGACGGTTCCGTCGCTCC
>DATGIR010000492.1:0-2869 GCA_035295605.1 Fimbriimonadaceae bacterium
GGCCGCCTCGAACCAAGAGCCGATCGCCGGGCTCGTCGCCTCCCGCCAGAAGGATACGGGGGGAATTAACCTCGATGCGTATTACGACGAGGTCGAGGAAATCCTCAAGATGGAGTACGTCGACCCGATCAAGGACGAGCAGAAGCTCGCGATCGGCGCGGTTCGGGGCATGGTCTCCTCGCTCGGCGATCCCAAGTCGCAGTACATGGAGAAGGACGCGTTCACGGCATACCAGCAGGCGCAGGAAGGCCGCTTCGCCGGAATCGGCGTCGACTTCTATCTGCAGCCCATCGACGTCGACCTCGCAGCGGGCGATACCCAGTCGAGCGATACCGATCCGACCTCCGACTTTGTGGCAACGCGAATTCCGCGCCTGGTGGTCAGCACCGTCGTTCCCGGCGGGCCGGCCGACAAGGCCGGCGTCAAGCCGGGCGACTGGGTCGACACCGTAAACGGCCACTGGGTGATCGACTCCGAGCTCATTGCCAAGTACCGCAAGCTCGCGGTCGGCGATCCCGCCGCGAAGACGCCAGCGGCGAAGGCCGAGCTCGAGGCGCTCCGCCGCTCGATCCGGGATCGGGCCGAGGCGGCGATCATGCCGCTCCGCGCGCTTGCCTTGCTCTCCCTCGGTTCGCACGGCAAGGTGACCGTGGTCTGGAACCGCGCCGGCGCTCCGCAGCGGACGGTCGATATGGAGAAGGCCAGCGTCACCGACGTCGGCAACGTCGTGAGCGGCGGCGTCATCAAGCTTCGGTTTGGCAAGGACGCGCCCGACTTCTTGCGCTCCGCCATCTCGAACAAGAGCACGCTGACGATCGACTTACGCAATCAACCCGAGGGTTATTTCGACTCGATGGTCGGCTGCCTTCAGGCCATCGCCCCCTCCGGCACGTACGGCTCCTTCACTACCCAGCGCAAGGGGCAGCACCCGGCGCCGTTCGTGCTTCAGACCGGAAACGCGAACCCGCCGAAGGTGACCCTTTTGGTCGATCACACCGTCCGTGGGCCCGCCGCGATCTTCGCGCTTGCCCTGAATTCGAAGGGCTTGGCCCAGTTGCAGGGCTCCGAGGTCTCGGATGATCGCTCGCGGATCATGATCGAGGGCTTGCCCGACGGCAGCGGCTACACTCTTGTAACCGGCGAGTATCAGGCAACCCAGGCCGTCGCCGCGCGCACCAAGGGGGCCAAGTCGTGAAGGCGATCACCGCGATTCTCTTCTTCTTCTTTGGCGCCGCTCTCCTCTTTGGCGTCGGCTTCTCGTTCCGCGATCTCGAGCGCGGCCACCTGCCCGACTCCCGCGCCCTCAAGGCGCTCGTGGGCGCCGACGAGGCTTCGGCGCCGGAGCAGCTCTTGAACCACTCGTTCAATCTGATCCGCGCCTCGTACGAGCGGGACGTCAAGCCGACCCCGCTGCGCTACGCGGCGATCTCCGGTATGGTCGGCTCGCTCGGCGATCCCCACACGATGTTCCTTCCCCCGAAAGAGAAGGAAGCCTTCATGTTCCAAACGTCGCAGTCGCTGGTCGGAATCGGCTGTTCGTTGGAGAACGATCCGCGCGGCGTGAAGCTGGGCGAGGTGTTCGACGACAGCCCGGCGATGCGCGCCGGCCTGGAAGCAGGCGACGTGATCACCGCCGTCGACGGCGTGCCCATCAAAGGCGTCGCCCGCGAGTCGGTCGTTTCACGCATCCGCGGGAAGGAGGGCACCGTCGTTCGCCTGACCGTGCTCAAAGCTTCGGGCGGGCAAACCGTGGTCGTTTCCGCCACCCGCGCCAAGGTCTACGCACCGACCGTGGTTGCGCGCTACTTCCCCGATAAGAAGATCGGCTACCTCGCGATCGGGACATTCTCCGATCCGACCGTCGAGCAGTTCGATTCGAAGCTGAACGGCCTTCAGAAGAAAGGGCTCAAGGGGCTCATCATCGACTTGCGCGGCGATCCGGGCGGCTTGCTCGATACCGCGCGGGACCTCCTCGCCCGCTTCTTCGAGAACGGGATCGTCGTCAAAATGCGGCGGCGTGACGGAAGCGAAGAGGAAGAGCACACCCCGCCCAACTTCAAGCGGACCCTGGACGTGCCCATCGCGATCCTCATCAACGAGGATTCGGCGAGCGCCTCCGAGATTTTCGCCGGCTGCATGCACGATTACGGCCTCGCCACGCTCATCGGGACCCACACGTACGGCAAGTCGTCGGTGCAGCACATCTTCCCGATGATCGACGGCGCCGGGGTGAAGGTGACGATCGCGAAGTATTACCTCCCGACCACTCCTTACTTCGGGCGCGAGGTGGACGCCGACGGAACTTATATCCGCGGCGGCCTCCAGCCGGACGTGCTCGTCAAGCTCGATCCCAAGGTCGAGCTCGACCCCGCCAAGCCGGAAACCGACGCCCAACTCAGCAAGGCGATCGAGTTTCTGGCCGCCAAGAATCCGTAAACGGGATTGGAGCAGCGGCTGGAATCGTCACCCGGTGAGCGCGAGGCGGCGGCCGCGGTGATGGAATCCGTGCGTGCGGCCGTCCGTGCCGGGGTTCGCATCGTGCTTCCGCGCCGGCTTGGTGCAGGCGAGCCCGCCGGTTTTGTGGCGAATCCGTTCGGCGGCTCGCTGGGCGCCTTCCGGTACCAGTTGGAGGGGGAAGACGACTTGCTGCATCTGATCGTGGCCCGGGCTGACGGGTGCGCCCTGACCGCCGAGGAGGCGCAGGCCGTCGCCGGAGTCCTGTTCGAGGGGGTGCCGAGCGCGCTCGTGTGGCTCAGGCCGGGCGAGTTCAGCCAGCACTTCTATATCGGCCACGACGATTTGCTCCCTTGAATCTCCTAGAATTAGCGTCTCCTCTCCCCCATGGAGAGGTCCGCGAAGCGGGGTGAGG
>DATGIR010000493.1:0-3064 GCA_035295605.1 Fimbriimonadaceae bacterium
CATGGATCCGCCCGCTTCGGCGAATAGCCCCGCGGCGCTGCTGCAGACCATCGGTGTCCTACCCCGCAGCGACCAGGCGGCGATGTACTACCCGTGGGTGCGGGTGGCGCTGCCCACCGGCGGCGCGCCCATCTTGTTCCCGCCGAGCGGCGCCGTCGCTGGAATATTCGCCGCGACGGACCAGTCCCAGGGGGTCTGGAAGGCCCCGGCCGGGAGCGGCGCTGCCCTGAAGGGTGTTCTCGGCCCCGCGACGCCGATCTCCGAAGCCGATGCCGCGCGTCTTTCCGCCGCTAACGTGAACCCCCTTCGCACGCTTCCGGGTGTCGGCAATGTCATCTGGGGATCCCGCACGTTCCTCGCCCAGAATTCGTCGAGCGACTACAAGTACGTGCCCGTCCGCCGCCTGGCGCTCTTTATCGAGCAGTCCGTGGATGCCGGCACCCAGTGGGCGGTGTTCGAGCCTAACAACCCTAGGCTCTGGTCAAAACTCAAGAGCAGCGTGGGCGCGTTCATGCAAGGGCTCTTCCGGCAAGGCGCCTTCCAAGGTTCCAAGCCTTCGGATGCCTACTTCGTCAAATGCGACAAGACGACGATGACGCAGGCGGATATCGACCAGGGGAAGGTGATTGTCGTCGTCGGCTTCGCTCCCGTCAAGCCGGCAGAGTTCGTTATCTTTCGCATCGGCCTCTGGACCAAGAAGCCCTAACCACTAGCAACAGACATCCGAAAACTCTGGTACACTGATTGGGCCTGGGCCTGAGTCTGTTCGGCCGGGCTCTTTTTATGTCTGACCCCCACACCATGAAGGGCTTCCACGCCCTCGGAATTCCGCCGCGCCTGCTTCCCGCAGTCGACCGGCTCAACTTTGCTACGCCGACCCCCATCCAGGAGCGCGCGATTCCAGTCGCCCTGGAGGGCCGAGATGTCATCGGTATCGCCCAAACGGGCACCGGCAAGACGCTCGCCTTCGGCATACCGATGCTCGCCAACCTTCGCAACATTCAAACCGGCCTCGTGTTGGCGCCTACCCGTGAGCTCGCGCTCCAAATCGACGAAACTCTTCGCAAACTCGGCGTCAAAACCGCCGTGCTCATCGGCGGCGCGCCGATGGGCCATCAAGTGACGCAGCTGCGGGCACGGCCGACGGTCATCGTCGCCACCCCCGGCCGACTGGAAGATCACTTGGCACAGCGCACCCTCGACCTGAAAATGGTCGCCGTCGCCGTGCTCGACGAAGCGGACCGAATGCTCGACATGGGCTTCTCGGCCGCGATCCGCCGCATCCTGGATGCGACTCCCTCCGCGCGCCAAACCATGCTTTTCTCGGCCACGATGCCCAAGGCGATCGAGGAACTGGCACAGCGGTACCTCAAGGCGCCGGTGAAGATCGAAATCGATCCCCAAGGCACCGTTGCCGACAAGGTCGTTCAGGAGCTGTTCGTCGTTGAGAAGTTCGATAAGCCGGCCCTCCTCAGCGAGCTCCTCGGCCGGCACCGGGGAACCGTCCTGGTCTTCTCCCGAACCCGCCACGGCGCCGCGCGCCTCGCCCGAACCGTGCGAGCTCAGGGCCATAGCGCCGCGGAGCTCCACGCCGACCGAACGCTCTCGCAGCGCAAGGCCGCCCTCGAAAGCTTCAAGAAGGGCGCGGTCCGCGTGCTCGTCGCCACCGACATCGCCGCCCGCGGAATCGACGTCAAGGACATCTCAGTGGTGCTCAACTACGACGTGCCCGAGAACCCCGAGGATTACATCCACCGGATCGGCCGAACCGGCCGGGCCGGAGCTTCTGGTCTTGCGGTCACCTTCGCCTCTCCCGATCAGCATCGGGATATCCGGGACATCGAGAAGCTGCTGGGAACGACAATTACCCTCTCGCCGGATTCGAGAATGGCCCTGCCGAGGGCCGCACCCCACGTTCCCGCCAAACCGAGGCAGGGCCAGGGCGCCAAGAAGGGCTTTCAACCCAAGCACGGCCGTCCGAACCACCGAACCGGTGCCGCTGCGTTCCAACCGCCCCATACGGAACCTCGGCGGCAACGCCTGTTCCGTTCACATTGAGGCGTAGGCGCCGGTAACGCCCGGCGCCCCGCTCTCGCCCACGTTTATCCGTAGGCGCCGGTAACGCCCGGCGCCCTCAAGCCCCCAACTCCCTCTCGAATCCAATCTGGCTGAACTCATCGATCGCCAACCCGGCGCCGGTGAACACCCCGCCGAACTCGGATTGCGGATAGTACGGCGGGATGACGAGGGTGCTTCCCGGGAACCGGCCGGCAAGGCCCCGCGTGAGCTTGCGTAGCTTCTCCTCGTCCTCCTCGCCGCTCCTCGCCATGCTCCGCACGACCAGCCGGTCGTTCGGGGCAGGTTGAATCGCCGCGAACAGTCCGTCGACGGTCACACCCTGAATCGGCGAGGACATTTGAGCGACCGTTCCACCCGACATCTCCCACGAAGCCGCCAGCGGCCCACGACGGAACACCGCCAGCGCGACTTCCTCGAGGCTCGCATCGACGATCGGATCCTCGGATCCGTCCGGAACCAATTCCAGCTTGCATCCGATCAAACGGCCCGTCGAGCGAAAGCCTTCGCGCTCGTAGAACGCCAGCGCCCGCACGTTCTGCTCGATCGCCTCCAGAACGACTGACAGGTCGCCGCGCTCGCGCGCCGCCGCCAGCGCCCGCTTCATGAGCTCAGCTCCAACTCCGGTCGAGCGCTGCTGCTTCGCCACCGCCATCCCCCCGATTCGTGAGCGCCGGCCGCGCCGGCACACCATCAGCACACCGATGATCCGGTCCCCCTCCATCGCGAGGATCGTGTCTCGAAGGCTCACCGCGTCGACGCGCACCAGATACTCCAGCACCGGAGCCGTGAAGTTCGCCGGAACGATGTACTCCTGGAAGCAGTGGGTCAACGCCGCCGCGAGGGCCTCGAGCGAGTGCGACATCGCGTCTCTGAATTCAACCACTCCACCCTCCATCACTCCCCACTCCCGACTCCCCACTCTCCACTAAACTGAGAGCAAATGCCCGCCATCGATTCCCTGGGCCAACTCGCCCTCAGCGTATCC
>DATGIR010000494.1:0-8103 GCA_035295605.1 Fimbriimonadaceae bacterium
TGGCAAAAGCGGCGCGTCAACGCAAGGCCAAGCCCCGTCCCACCGAACTTGCGGGTGGTCGAGGCGTCGGCCTGAGTGAAGTCTTGGAAGAGCCTGACGATTTGTTCCGGGCTGAGACCAATCCCCGTGTCAGCCACGCGGAATACAATCCACTCGCCGCCGTCCATCCGCTTTCGCTCCGCAATGAGCTCGATGCTCCCCTCGTGAGTGAACTTGACCGCATTCGACATCAGGTTGGACAACCCCTGCCGAACCTTGATCTGGTCGGCGTGCATCGTGCGCAAGTCGGGAGACATTTTGATGTGAAGCGTGTTGTTGTTCTTCTCCACCATCGATCGCATCGAAGACGCAACCTCGTCGATCATCTTCGAAACGTCGAAGGTCTCGAGAAAGAGCTCCATCTTGCCCGCTTCGATCTTCGAGAGATCCAAGATGTCGTTGATAAGGGCCAGTAGGTGCTTGCCCGATGCCGAGATCTTTTCTAGATCGGCGCCGAACCCGTCCACCTGCCGTTCAACGGCTTCCTCCTGGAGCATCTCGGCGTAGCCAAGAATCGCGTTAAGCGGAGTTCGGAGTTCGTGGCTCATGTTCGCGAGAAACATGCTCTTGGTTTTGTTAGCCGTTTCAGCCGCTTCCTTGGCCTTCGCCACCTCCTCTTCGGCTCGCCGGCGCTCGGTGACGTCCTCCATCGCAAGGACGATGAGTTCCCCGTGGTGTCCGGCCTGAAGCTTCCGCGCGTTCAGCAGCATCACCCGCCGCCCAAGAGCCGGGAAGTCATGCTCCAGTTCAAAGTCGTTAAAAAGCGAGCTCTTGGGGACGATGTCTTCCAGGAGCGTCCGCAGATCGGGGATGTCCCACTGCCCGTTCCCAAGCTCATAGATGAGCTGGTCTTCGGTTTCCTCGGCTGAAACCCGAAAGGTTTGGTAGAAAGCCCGGTTCCCAGAGCGCACGCGCAGCGTCGTGTCGAGGATCAGGAGCGGCTCGCGAACCGTGTCGACGATGTTCTGGGCGTAGGTCTCAATCGCCTTCAAATCGTCTTCGGAGCGTCGGCGCTCCGTCACATCCTCCATCGCGAGCACCAGCAACTCGGCATGACTTCCTGGGCGCAGCTTGCGGGCGTTGAGCAGCATCACCCGGCGGCCGATAATCGGGAACGTGTGCTCCAGCTCGAAGTCGTTGAACACCGAGCTTTTCGGAACAACGTCTTCGAGTAGCGTCCTCAGGTCCGGGATATCCCATTGCCCGTTCCCCAATTCGTAGATCAACCGGTTCTCGGTTTCCGCTGACGTAACGTGAAAGGTTTGGTAGAACGCCCTGTTTGCGCTCCGCACGCGCAGCGTCGTATCGAGCATCAGGAGTGGCTCGCGGACGGTATCCACGATGTCCTGAGCGTAGGATTCGATGTCGACGACCGGGGGCTGTTTCATCTCGGACCCATGGCTCATCCCTTCGGGCGCGCCTTGAACGTTTACAGTCTCAGCGAATTTGAGGCCCAGGTTCCAGTCAGGAAATGCACCGTCAGTGGATTCGCGTCCTTGATGTTCTTTCGCCGATCGGAGGGACCGCTGCAACCACGAGAATTCGGCGAAGATTGATGCGCTTCGTCGCCTTGACGCTAGCCTTCAACCGCGAGCACAGCTCCAGCTAAGCCGCGAGTTCGTCGCCCAGGTCCAGAGCGGTCTCGAGCACGGCGATGAACTGCTTTAGATTGAGCGGCTTCGTCAAATACTCGAAGGCGCCGGCCGCTTGGAGCCGCGAAATCTGCGCTTCGGTCGCATCGGCGCTTACCACTACCACCTTCACATCGCCCAAACCTGGGGTGCTCTTGATTCGGTGGAGCAAGTCGCGGCCGTGGCAGTCGGGAAGGTTCAAGTCGAGCAGAATCAGGTCAGGCTGGTGCTTGACCGCCAACTCGTAGCCCAGGTTTCCCTTCATCGCCACCAGAAGCTTGATTCCGCTTCGGGCTTCGAGCACCTTCTCGATCAAGTCCGCGTTGGACAGGTTGTCCTCGATAAGCAGCACCGTGCGCTGCCGCCCCGCCTCGTCGATCTCAGGCAGTTCCAGGATGCTCTCCGACTCGGGGAACGTGGACATCGGGCTCGCCACCGACGCGAAGTCGACAAAGAACGTCGTCCCGCTCGAGCTCGTCCGGAAGCCGATCTTTCCTCCCATCACCTCGACCAGACGCTTTGATAAGGCCAGCCCGAGGCCCGTGCCCTCGATCTCGCCCTGATCGGCGCCAAGCCGCTCGAAGGGAACGAAGAGCTGAGAGGTCCGATCTTGCGGAATCCCGAGACCGGTATCGGCGACGCTGATTCGGATGCGGTTGTCGGCAATCCGCTCTGCCGCCAATTCCAGCGATCCGCCCTCGCGGTTGTACTTGACGCCGTTCGACGCCAGGTTCAGAAGCACCTGGAGCAGGCGCTGCCGGTCGGCTGTCACGTGCGCGCGCTCGTTCTCCCCCAGGTTAACCGTCAGCGAAATGTTCCGTTGCTCCGCCATGGGTCGCACCAGCAATTCCACTTCGCGGGCGATCTCGTGGATTGAGACCGACTCGAGCGAGAGCGAAACGCGCCCGGCCTCGATCCGGGAGATGTCCAGCACCTCGTTGATGAGCCTGAGGAGATGCTCACCCGCTTTTCGAATGTGGATAAGCGACTCCATCTGGTCGTCGGTGAGATCGTCCATCTGGAGGATCTGCGCGAAGCCAAGAATCGCGTTCATCGGCGTGCGGAGCTCATGGCTCATTCGCGAGAGGAACTCGCTCTTGGCCGCGCTCGCTCGCTCCATTTCGCGGCTTTTCCGCTCGGTGGCTTCCGCCCAGATCAGCGGGAGCCCGATCAGCACCATCGCGCCGCAAAGAAGGAGAAACGCGACGACGGCCCCGTGGCCGTTGTTTCGCAGTCGGTCGTAAACGGGCGCGAAATCGTCCTCGTGGGCCTCGGCCACGACGGCCCAGCCCCAAGGCGCGTAGTTCGCTACCCGCGCGAGGATCGGGATCGGCTTGACCCTTGAACCGAGCGTGTAGTGAACGATCGCGGTTTGGCCGGGCTTGAGTGACGAAGCCGTGTCCAGAATCTCCCGGCCATATTTCATTCCGAACAGATCCGTGGCGTTGAGAAGATCCTCGCCATTTCGCGCATCGCGTGAGATCAAACACGTCCCGCGCTTGTTGTCGGTCGTGGCGATCGCCATGAACGAACCCGTCTTTCCAACCGTGGCGCTCGCAATCGCGTTGCGTAGCGCGTGTCCATACTCCTGCCGCTCGCCCGCGTAATGCATGCCGATGATTCGGCCCGACTCGTCTCGCAGCGGCTCGTAGTCGGCAACGTAGTAGGCGTTGACCACCCACGCGACTCCGCGGTATGTCTCGCCCTTTAAGACCTTCGCGAGCACGGGGTTTGGCTTTCCGTCCGGATTCGTTTCAGGAATAAACGTGCCGATCGCGCGGTGCCCGTCCTCCTTCTTCACGTTCGTGGCGACACGGAGCATGTCTCCATGCTCGTTGACCCGTTGGAAGATCGTTTCGGTCCCCCCGGCGAGCCGTTCGGCATCGTCGACGATCGGTGTCGGAACATCGGAGTTCGCGTTCTGCCCAAGCCAGAGACCCCCGAAAAGCATCTTCGGCACAAGCTCCTCGTGGCTCACCTTGGTGAACTGGTTCACCGCGGTCCATCGCACCCGATCCTTGGAGAACGTAATCTTGCCCTGCCGGCGAAGCTGGTCTCGAAGGACGTTGAGCTGGCTATCCACCCCCTTCCTGAGAGTCTCATCCTGGGCGGTGATGAGGCGAAGGATGGCGGCCGTGGTGTCGACAGTTGTTCCTTCGACCAGGTCTCGAATCTCGGAACGCGCAGTCGCGGCCTGGCGCTGACTCTGCATCGAGTCCACGATCAGGTAGCCGCCCATGCTGAGCACGGCGCCGGCTGACACGGCCAGTAGCATCTTTCGCCGCGCGGTCATATCTAGGTAATAGTCGGAACCCGGCCCTTCGCCCCACATGGTTCACCGCAAAAATGGCGGCCGAATACGCTTGATTGAGGGTTGGCGGCGCCCACATGAACAATTTATGACGAAACCGGCCTGCCGGCTCCCCAAGCGCACCGACGGGATAGACTCCCCTCTCGGAATGCGTGTACTCAGCGCGACTCAGCGCCTCACTCTTGGCTTGCTCGCCGTTTCTGCTTTTGGCTCGTCGCTCGCCGCACCCCCGCGTCAAGAGCGAGGAGGCTGGGTTTACGTCCGGCTCGAAGGCTCGCCGAACAGGATCGGATTCACATACGGCTCTCAGCTAGCGCCGGAGATCGACGACGCGATCCGGATGGAGAAGATGTATCTGAAGGCCACCACCAAGCAGGAGTGGTCCTTCTATCGCGAGGCGTCCCAGCGCATGTTCTGGCGAAAGCTCGATCCTGAGTACAAGGCCGAGATTTCCGGAATTGCCGCCGGCATGCGGAGCCGGGGTTACAAGTACGACGCCAACGACCTGCTCGCCCACAACTCGTGGATCGAGCTCGCTTGGTACTACGAGCCACTCTGGGAGTCGCACCACAAGAAGGCCCAACTGGTCAGCAAGGCGCCCGATTCCTGTTCCGCGTTTATCGCCACCGGAAGCCAAACCAAGGACGGCAAGATCGTCATGGCCCACAACGCCTGGATCGACTACGTCGTGGGCGAGCGGTGGAACGCCATCCTCGACATCCACCCGACCCACGGCCACCGGATCCTCATGGACGCCATTCCCGGCTTCATCCATTCCGGAGACGATTTTGCCGTCAGCTCCGCCGGGATCATGGTCACCGAGACCACCATCGCCGGCGCCGTCGGCTTCGATGTTAACGGCACCCCCGAGTTTGAGCGGATGCGGCGCGCAATCCAGTACAGCGACAATCTTGACGACTTCGCCCGAATCATGACGAAGGGCAACAACGGCGGCTACGCGAATACGTGGCTGGTCGGCGACACCAAGTCCAACGAAATCGGCGAGCTCCAACTCGCGCTCAAGAACGTCGTCTTCCGCCGCTCCAGCGAGGGAGCGTACGTCTCCGCGAACTTCCCCCAAGACCCTAAGCTGATCGCCGAGGATTGCGAGATGGACGTCAACAAGGGCTCCACGATGTGCTCGGACCGCCACACCCGTTGGAACACCCTGATGAAGCAATACAAGGGAAAGATCGACGCCAAAGCGGCGATGGCCTTTCTCGCGGACCATCACAACGAGGTCACCGGCGCCGACGGTTCGAGCGCCTCAACCCTTTGTGGCCACTGGGAAACCGATAGCCGCAAAGGTTTCGTCGCCCCCTTCCCGGACTACACGCCGGGCGGCTCGGTTCAGGGCAAAGTCACCACCAGTGACATGGCTAACAAGATGAGCTTCTGGGCTCGCCTCGGCCATCCTTGCGGCGACGAATTCCTCGTCGGCCCGTTCCTGGAGCAGCACCCCGAGTTCAAGTGGGAGCTTCCGTTCCTGCACGACATGAAAGCCCATCCCTGGACGCTCTTCGCCGCGAAACCGTGATGGATGAAGGGGAGGTTCGGCGTCAGCTCGCCATCGGCTTCGAATACTCCTACACCCACGACGATTGGGTCACGCCCCTCGAAGCAGTCCTGGACGGTATCGATGCGGCGACCGCGCTCCGCCGACCGCCACCCGCCGACAAGGGAATCTGGGACATCGTCCTTCACCTTGCCGTATGGCACGAGGACATCGTGATCCGCGTACGAACCGGCCAGCAGTCGCACCCTTCAGAGGGCGCCTGGCCACCCCCGCCGGATGAGCCCGATCCTGCGGCTTGGGAGGCGGCTAAAACACGTCTGCGCGCGGCGCTGGTCTCCGTTCAGAGGATGATCGAGACCACCCCGCTGGAGCAGATCATGGCGAGTCCGTATAGTCTAGGCGACCTCCTCTGCCGCTTCACTCACAACGGCTACCACCTCGGCCAAATCACCAAGCTGCGCGAAATGCTCGGGTTGGCGGGGGCCTAGGACCTTCGCCCCGCCGTTCGGGCCCTAAGGCCCAGGTCCCCTCACGCATGGTGGCTACTCTTGAGGAGCGGCGCGGGTCAGGCACCCAAACTCCCTCGGGTTGACCTAACTACGAACGACGGCGCCGCGTCAAGGAGGAGAACCCATGAAAATGAAGAACGCTGCGGCCAAGGCCGCCGGCATCGTCGCGCTTGCGTGCGGCTCAGTAAGCCCCGCGCTGTGCCAGTCGAACGGGACGGCACGGCTGAGCGATGCGTACCAATCCCATTACCTCAGCGTCGATCTTGCGGCGCGTGGTGGCGACCGGGCGACCTGGGGCACCCTGGCCCTCGTATCCGGAATCGTCCTGATCTTTGGCTTGGTCGACGACGATCCGACCCTTACGATCTTAGGCGGAGTCGGGCTGCTCTTCTCGCTGTACGAGAGCGGCCAGTTCGGCTTCCGCTACGGGCCACAGTACGGGCACGACCTCGTCCACACAGGCCCCATCTCGTTCGGTGTCAACCCGAGGGGGGAAGTGGGGCTCTCGAACGGCGCCTTAAGCACCCGTCCGACCGCCTTCGTCCAGTGGAAGATCCGCCTTTAACCAACTCTGTCCCCCCACCGGGGGGACTAGCGTGCCGAAGGCGCGCGGAGGGAGGGCGTTTACGCCCTCACCCAGTTCGCTCCGCTCACTGCCTCTCCCGAAGGGAGAGGAGACGCGACGCGGAGGGAGGGCGCCAACCCTCCCTCCCAACTCCTCAGCGAAAGTGTCGCCGGTGAAAGTGCCGTCGGCCACCAAACCCGATCGACAACCCGAAGTAGGGTCCCGGCGGGCCGTAATAGGCGTAGGGTGGCGGGCAGTAGTAATACGGCGGCGGATAGGCGTACGCCGGTGGCCCGTAGTAAACCGGTCCGCCGATGGCTAATCCGAAGCTGAAGTGCGCATGTCCGCGATGGCGCCCTCGATCCGCCATTGCGGTGGTCGCAAGCACCAACGCCAAACCGAGGATGAAGAGTCGTCTCATTGCTTCCTCCTGTGATTCCAACTTCTCCTTACGCTCAGGGCGGAACCGGAGGGGCCGCGGTGGCGAACGAATGGGGCATAAGGCCCCTCGATCGCGCCCTGGCGGCGATCGCGAAAAACCCGTAAACTCCCGGCTTCCCATCAGGAAGTGATATGTCAGAAAGAGTTGGAATTGGAGTTGTCGGCGCCGGGAGCATCGGGGTCCGAGGTGCCCTTATGCACCTGTGCCTCGACGACGTTCAGGATAGGATCTCACTCGCAGCGGTCTGCGATCCAGCCCCTGGCCGAGCCCACGCGGCAGCCGAGAAGTTCGGCGTCGCGAAGGCTTACGAGCGCTACGAGGACCTCTTGGCCGATCCAAACGTCCACGCAATCACCCTTGGCACCCCGATCGGAATGCACTTCGACCAGGGCATGGCCGCCATCAAAGCCGGCAAGCACATCCACTTCAACAAGACCATGACCACCACCGCCGAGGAGGCGAAAACCCTCATCGCGGAGGCGAAAGCCAACCGGATCAAGCTCGTCGCCTCGCCCGGCCAGATGACCCGCCCCGATAATCGCGAGATACGCCGCATCGTCCGCTCCGGCGAGCTTGGCAAGGTCGCGTGGGCCTCGGTCGGCGCCGCGTTCGGCGCCTACCACGAGGAGGAGGGAATGCGCACCGGAAACGACCCCCTCAGCAACGTCAATCCCGCCTGGTACTGGCGCAAGCCCGGCGGGGGCCCGCTCTACGACATGACCGTCTACGGTCTCCACACCCTCACCGGAATCCTCGGCCCCGCCAAGCGGGTCACCGGCATGTCCGGCGTCCTGATCCCCGAGCGCGAGTTCAAGGGCGAGAAGTATCCGGTCGACGCCGACGACAACTCATTCGGTCTTCTCGATTTTGGGGGCTCGACCTGCGCGTTCATCTACGGCGCCGCGATCGGCTGTAACGACGCCGGCTTCGGCCGACCCAGTTTCTTCGGCACCAAGGGATCCATTCTCGCCGGCGACCTCAACGGCCAGCCGATCCGCTTTCCCGGCGACGACGACGGACTCAACCACTACGTTCGAGGGCGCCACATCAAGGGCGAGCACCAGAAGATGGGCGAGGCCCACGTCTTCGA
>DATGIR010000495.1:0-2617 GCA_035295605.1 Fimbriimonadaceae bacterium
CCGGCCTCGAGCGGCCACGCGCCGATGGCGGGCGTCGGGTGCAGGGCGGCGACGGCCTCCTGAAACGAGATCGGGACGAACGGCTCGAGCTGAATCGGGGTGTGAAGGTGGACCAGGGTGGGGAGCCGCACCTCGCGGGTCTGGCCGGTGGAGACCGTACCAATCGGTGAGAGACGAGCGGCAATGCCGTCGATGACGAGCTCGTGCTCGAGCAACTCCTTGGGATCGTCCAGCAGGCAGCCGCGGTCGGTATCCACGGGGCGGGTACCGGCGAGGGCCATGGTGGTCAGGCCACCTCTGGCTTGCTCAAATAGGAGCTCGGGAGTGGCCCCGATCATCCCCTCTGCCTGGTTCCAGAAGCCGTACGCGCTCATCGGGAAGCCTTGCGAGAGTCGAAGGGCGAGGCGCAGGGCGGCGGCGCGGTGGCCGATGTCAAGCGGCTTGGGCGTGGTTCTCGAGCCTATCGGCACCGCTTTGAGCAGCTCGCCCCTGACGATTCGAGTTTGGACACTGGCATAGGAGGCGGCAAAGCCCTCGAACTCGGGACCCCTCCATTCAACGGCGCCCGAACCCGGGACCTCGTCAAGGAGCCGGACTAGCTCATCCGCGTCCATTTGGAGCGAGGAGAGATAGACGAGCCAGGGGGTGGACGACTCGAGGAGAAAGTCCGGAGCGTAGAGCGAGAGGCATCCGTCGACCGGGGATCGCGACACCTCCGCAGAACCTAAACCCGCCCAAACGCGGCCCTCTCCCGTGGTCAGAAGGCACCCAGATTTCAAGAAGTCTTGAAACTTGGATTGGGTCATGCGTTGGCGAGTCCGCGCTTGCGGTTGGTCCAGTGTCGGTGTCGCGCTCCGTCCCATCGCATTCAGGGTCGTCCCGGGGCCCTGGTTGAATTCTACGATACCCGGACAATGGAAGTTTCAGGAAAAAGTGAAAGTAAGATAACGACATGGAGAACGCCATACTCGGGCATGCTGTTGCCGCTTGCCGTCATGACCCTTCTCCAGGCTCCAACCGTGCTCCCGCTTTGGCCAAACGGCGCGCCTGGATCGGAGGCGAGGCGGAACGAGCCGGAGACCAAGCCGCACCCGTGGTCGATCGCGCACATCTACAACCCGTCGCTCACCGTGTACCTGCCAGAGAGCCCAAACGGGACGGCCGTCGTCATCGCGCCGGGGGGCGGCCACTCGGAATTGGTCGTTGGCGAGGAAGGAGAAAAGCCGGCCAAGTTCTTCAACAAGCTGGGCGTGACCGCATTCGTTCTTCGGTACCGGCTCTTCCGGGAGAAGGACTCGGGGCTCACGTTCGAGACGGCGGCCGTAGCGGACACCAACCGTGCCATGCGATATGTGCGCACGCACGCCGACGACTGGCGCCTCGACCCGAAGCGGATCGGCATGATCGGGTTTTCTGCGGGCGGCGAGAACCTCTCAGCGGTCGCATTGGGACAAGGGATCGCCGACCCGGCCGCAGCCGAGCCTATCGATCTAGCAGACGCCCGGCCCAACTTCGCAATCTGGATCTATCCGGGACCGCTCGGGCTACCGGAAGAGCTGCCGGATTCGGCGCCGCCAGCCTTCATGCTCGTGGCGAGCGACGACGACCACGTCGCGGCGATCCTCTCCCTCATCGCGAAGTATCGAAAGGCCAAACGGCCCTACGAGGCGCACATTCTGGGGGGCGGCGGCCACGGATTCAACATGGGTGACCGCTCGAAGCTTACGAGCGTCAACACCTGGCCCGACCGGCTAGCAGGTTGGCTCGGCGACATGGGCTACCTCAAGCGCTAGGCAGCAACTTTCCGTCGTGAATCTCGAGGATTGAGTCTGCCTGGTTGGCGAGCCGGTCGTCGTGAGTCACCATGATCACGGCCGTCCCGGTCTCTTTGCCGAGCTCGCGGAACAGCTTGAAGACCTCGGCGCCGTTGGTGGAGTCTAGGTTTCCGGTCGGCTCGTCGGCAAGGATGACCTGCGGCTCGTTGGCCAATGCGCGAACGATCGACGTGCGCTGGTTTTGACCGCCGGACATTTCGTCGGGATGCTTATGCAGCTCGCCGTG
This sequence comes from Fimbriimonadaceae bacterium, assembly GCA_035295605.1. Taxonomy (GTDB): domain Bacteria; phylum Armatimonadota; class Fimbriimonadia; order Fimbriimonadales; family Fimbriimonadaceae; genus DAIDHV01. The sequence continues at coordinate 2,062 of DATGIR010000495.1, forward strand.
AAGCCCGACCCGCACCAGAAGCTTGCGGACCCGCTCCCGGTCGGCGACGGGCACACGCCCCTTTCGAATGAGGATCGGGAGCAGCGCGTTGTCCTCGCACGAGAACTCGTCGAGCAGGTTATGGTTTTGGAAGACGAAGCCGAGCACCTCGGACCGAAGCCGGGCGAGCTCATCGTCGTCCATGTCGGCGGGCGCGCCGCCGGCAATCTTCAGCGTTCCGCCGGTCGGCCGGTCGAGGCAGCCGAGCAGGTTGAGGAGCGTGGACTTGCCGGAGCCGGACTGCCCCATGACGGCGATGAACTGACCCGGGAAGACGGCGAGGTCGACCCCCTTCAGCACGGGGGTATCGACCTTTCCGTAGTAGGTCTTCATGAGGTTCTCGGCGAAGACGACGGGCTCGCTCATCGCATCACCTGAACCGGGTCGAGGCGGGAAGCCCGCCGAGCCGGAAGCACGGCGGCGACGACGGTGGCGATAATCGCACCGCTCATCGCGACGAGGACCAGCGGCGCCGAGAGCGAGGTCGGGAAGAGCTGATACACCTGCGCGCCGGACT
>DATGIR010000496.1:0-9780 GCA_035295605.1 Fimbriimonadaceae bacterium
TGATCTACGTCGCGCAACCGTATGGCGGAGTCGACCCTGCCCAGATGGAAGGGTTTATCTCCTACTACTATGAGTATCACTTCCTCTACATCACGGGCATCGAGCATGTCGAGTCGAAGTCGGTTCAGGGGAACGCGCTCCTCAAGCTGCAGTTCCATGCCGGGACCGACATGGCCCAGGCGATGGCGGAAACCGTCTCCTACGTGAATCGTGCGCGGGCCTTCATGCCGCCCGGCACCTTGCCGCCGTTCGTAATGCGGTTCGACGCCGGCTCCGTCCCGGTAGGCAATCTCGTGTTCTCAAGCGCTACGCGTTCGGTCGCCGAGATTCAAGATGCGGCGCTCAACCGAGTTCGCCCCTTGTTTGCCACCCTTCCCGGGGTTTCCGCGCCGCCCCCGTTCGGCGGAAGCGCGCGAACCATCGTCGTTCGCGCAGATCCGGACCGCTTGAAGGCGTACGACATGTCGCCCGACGAGGTCGTCGCCGCCATCTCGGCGGCAAACACGATCGTGCCCTCTGGGAACGTTCGAATTGGCGACATGATGCCGATCGTGCCCACCAACGCGACGGTCTCGAACATCAAGGACCTCGAGAGCGTGCCGATACGCGTAGGCTCCGCACAGACGGTTTTCGTTCGAGACATCGGCACGGTGGAGGACGGAACGGACATAGCCACCGGCTATGCGCTGGTCAACGGAAGAAGGACCGTATTCATTCCCGTCACCAAGCGGGCGGACGCCTCGACGCTTTCAGTCGTGGCGCTCGTCAAGGAGAACCTGAAGAAGTTCCAGTCCGTTCTGCCCGACGGCGTCGAGGTGAGCTACCAGTTCGATCAGTCGCCGTACGTCTCCGGCGCAATCACCAACCTGGTCTGGGAGGCCGCTCTGGGCGCGGTGCTGACCGGATTCATGGTCTTCCTCTTCCTCCGCGATCCGCGAAGCGCGCTCATCGTGCTCCTGAACATTCCGCTGGCCCTCCTCGGAGGGTTGGTCGGGCTCTGGCTCACCCGGCAGACGGTGAACATCATGACCTTGGGGGGTTTGGCGCTCGCCGTAGGCATCCTGGTCGATGAAGCGACGGTGGCCATCGAAAACACGCATGTTCACCTCGCCGCCGGCGAGTCCTCCCGAACCTCCGCCCTTCGAGCCGGCCTCGATACCGCCGTTCCCAGGTTGCTCGCGATGCTCTGCATCCTGGCCGTCTTCACGCCCGCGCTGCTCATGACCGGCGCGGCGCGCGCCCTCTTTCTCCCCCTCGCATTGGCGGTGGGCTTCGCGATGATCGCGTCGTACCTCCTCTCGAGCACGCTGGTTCCGGTCCTGTGCGCGCGCTTCCTTCGAGCCGGTTCGGTCCACGAAGCGCCGGGGTTCCGCGCCCTGCAGGACCGTTATGGGGCGATCACGGGAAGGCTGATCGCGGTCCGGCGGCCGCTCCTTTGGCTGTACCTCCTCGCGAGCGTGGTGCTGACCCTCGTGGTCGTCCCCCGTCTCGGAACGGAGATCTTCCCAAAGACCGATGCCAGCCAGTTTCAAGTCCGGCTTCGTGCCCCCGCGGGCACCCGGATCGAGAAAACGGAGGCCCTCACCCTCAAGGTGCTCGACGACGTCCGCGATGCGGTCGGCGAGAAGAACCTCTCCCTTAGCCTCGCCTTCATCGGCGTGCAGCCGCCCAGCTACCCGGTTAACACGATCTACATCTGGACGTCCGGTCCGGAGGAGGCCGTCCTCCAAGTCCAAATCAATGCGGAGGCGCGTGTTTCCATTCCGGAGTTGCGGGACAGCCTTCGCCGAAGGCTTGCACAAGAACATCCTGACCTCCGGCTGTCCTTCGAGCCCAACGACATCGTGAGCCGGGTGATGAGTTTCGGCGCGCCGACGCCGGTCGAGATCTCGGTCACGAGCCCGTCGCTTCAAGCGAGCCACGACTACGCCGCCAAGATCGGCGAGGCGATCGGCCAGCTTTCGTACGTCCGCGATATCGAACTTAACCCGTCGCTCGACTACCCGACGATCAAGGTCGATGTCGACCGGCAGCGGGCGGGCCTGGCCTCCATTACAGAGGCCGACGTCGCCCGCGCGGCCGTCGTCTCGACCTCCTCCAGCCGTTTCACCGCGCCGAACTTCTGGGCAGACTCAAAGTCCGGAATCTCCTATAACGTCCAAGTGCAGGTTCCGGTCGAGAAGATGGGCTCGATCGAGGACGTGCGGAACATGCCGGTTCAGGGCAAAGGCGGCTCCGCGGTTCGGCTCCGTGACGTAGCGGACGTAACCCAGGGCATCGCCCCCGGCGAGTACGACCGCTACAACAGCCAGCGGACGATCACGGTCACTGCGAACCTGGAGGCGATCGACTTGGGCCGGGCGAACCGCGACATCGCTGGCGTGCTTGCCGGTTTGGGTCCGTTGCCCCCGAAAACAACCGTCCGCGTGGGTGGGCAAGGGCCTGCGCTTGAAGAGATCCTCGCCGGTTTCCGCACCGGGCTCGGGGTCGCAGCCGTCGCGATCCTGCTCCTGCTGGCCGCGAACTTCCAGTCTCTCCGGCTCCCGGTGATCGTTCTCGTCACCCTCCCTGCCGTCGTCGCCGGCGTCTCCGTCGCACTTTGGCTTACGCGAACGACGCTCAACGTGCAATCCGCGACCGGGGCGATCATGGCGATCGGCATCGCGGTGGCCAACTCCATCCTTCTGGTGACCTTCGCCGAGCGGTCGCGGTCATCCGGGCAAAGCGCTGCCGACGCTGCGGTGACCGGCGCGAAGAGCCGGCTTCGCCCGATTCTCATGACGAGCCTCGCCATGATGGCCGGCATGGTGCCGATGTCGTTGGGACTCGGCGAAGGCGGTGGGCAGACCGCACCACTTGGCCGCGCGGTCATCGGTGGACTCTTCGCCGCGACGCTGGCAACTCTTTTCGTCGTACCGGCGGCCTTTGCCGCCGTCCAAGCCCGGGCCGGACAGGGCCCCGCTTCATTGCACCCGGAGGACGAAGCCGCTCCGGAGGGTTCCTAACATGATCGCCACCCAATCTCGTCTTGCCGGCACCTGGCGCCCCTTGGTGTTCCTCGTCGGCGCCGCGTCGTCACTCCTCTGGATGGCCGCAGCCGGATGCGGCTCCAGCAACGCCGCCGGCACGCCGGGGAAAGACGCACCCTCGACCGCGAAGCCGGTGGCCGTGGCGATCGTGTCCCCGCAAACGCGAGACGTCTCACGCCTCATCGAGCTTCCCGCGGATGTTCAGCCGGCTCAGGAGGCCGTCGTGTACGCCAAGACCGCCGGCTACCTCGACCGGATCCTCGTCGACAAGGGGGACGTCGTGAAGAAGGGGCAGCTCCTGGCCGTGATCCAGGCGCCGGAGCTCCGAGCGGAGAAGGCGCAAGCGGAGAGCAACTTCGCCTCCGAGCAGTCCCGGGCCCGCGGCGGCATCGAATCCCACTCGGCAAGCATCGAGGCCGAGGGACGGGCCCAGTCCGGAGCCAGGAAGGCGCGTGCCGAGTTCGATCAGGCGCCCGCCAATACGAAGAAGGCTCAGGCTCTGGTGGCGGAGGCCAGGGCTCAGATCGCGCAGGCCGCAAGCGGTGAAGTTCAGGCCGGCGCGGCCGCTGACGCCGCAGCTGCGGAGGTGGTGCGGGCCACTGCCGAGTTGCGGGCGGCGAGGTCGGAACGGGCCCTGGCCGAAGCGACTTACCGGAGGTATCGCTCCATCTATGATCGGGACGCCCAGTTGATCGCGCTGCAGGACGTCGAAACCGCCCAGGCCGCTGCCGAAGCGGCCCGGGACAAGGCGGCCGTCGCCGAGTCGGGGTTGACGGTCGCGCAGAAGCGAGTTCAGCAAGCACAGGCTCAACGCTCGATTGCGCGAAGCGCCTCGGCGCGGGCCTCGGCACAATTGACCTCGGCTCTCGCCGATCTCGATCTGGCGCGCGCCGGCGAACGGGCGCTGCGCGCCCAGGTCGGCGTCGCCGACCGAGACGTCGCCATCGCCCAGCGAAGGCGGCGGGAGGCGGCCGACCTGGCCGACGAAGCCAAGAATCGAGCCGCTGCCGCCGGAAGCGCTTCGGAGAAGGCCAACGCCCTCTCCGGGTATGCCAACCTCATCGCGCCGTTCGACGGCACCGTCACCAGGCGCTTCGTCGACGCCGGGGCGTTCATCCAAACGGCCGCGGGCACCCAGAGCGCGGCGTCCATCGTGACGCTTGCCGACCTCCGCTCGGTCCGGATCTACCTCAACATTCCCGAAGCCGAAGCTTCGCTCGTTCGCAACGGGACTTCCCTCTTCATCAAGCTCTCGACCGGCTCGAAGGAGATCCTCTCGGCCACCGTGACCCGAACCTCCTCCGCGCTCGATCCGAAGACCCGAAGCCTACTCGCCGAGGCGGACGTGCCCAACCCGAAGGGCGCCATCCTGACGGGCGCGTACGCAACCGTGCGCGTGGTTCTCGAAACCCACCGAGGGGTGGTGAGCCTTCCGTCCAAGGCCGTTGGCTCGGACAAGTCGGGCCGGTTTGTCTGGCTCGTCGTAAACGGCGCCGCCAAGCGCCTCGCCGTCCAGACCGGTTTCGATGACGGCGAGTTCGTGGAAGTGAAGAGCGGATTGAAAGGCAACGAGCAGGTCGCTGCCGAAAAGCTGGACACGCTCACCCCGGGTGCGGCGATCGCGCCGTCGGCCACCAAGGCGGATGGATTGCCCCGCTAAGCCTCTGCCGGCTTCACCGCCGTCGGCGCTTTGAGCACGACGGCCACGCCGGCGAGGACAACAATGGCGCCGCCAAGGCTTCCGGGGGCAAAAGCCTCGTTGCGGGCGACCGCGCCAAGCACGACCGCGATCACTGGAATGACGACGCCGATGAACGCAACCGTGGTCGCCGGCCATCGCTGAACCAGCCAGGCGAACATCACGAACGCACCGGCGGAGCCGGCCAGTGCGAGGTAGACGACCGGAACCAACTGTGGCACGGAGGTCGGCAGCGGGTGGGTCTCACGGAGCACGAAGCTGAACACGAGGCTCGACGCGAATCCGACGAGCGAGCCGATCGCGTTGTTCGCAATCGCGCTCTGTCTGGGCCCACGTTGAAGCGTCAGGCCAGCGATCGGCGCGGTCGCCGCCGCCAGGAAGATCGCGACCAAGCCCGCCGGCGAGCCGCCGTGGATGAACTCGCGCCAGAAGATGATCCCAACGCCGGCGAACGCGATCAGCGCTGCGCCAAGCCGCTGCGGGCTGAACGACTCGAGCCCCATCCCTTTGGCGGCAAACATCGCCATGACGGGGCAGATTGCGAACACAACCGCCGCCAAACCGGAGGAGACCACATGCTCCGCCCAATAGAGAAGCGGCATGCTCAATCCGAACTCCCAAAAGCCGTAAAGGGCCGCGGCTCGCAGCCCTTCGCCCCGGGGCCACCTCTGCCCTGTGACCAACAAGACCAGATTGAGAACGAGCGCGGCCAAGCCGAGCCGAAGAGAGCACGCCCAAAGCGGCGCCAACGTATCGTTTCCGACCCGGATGACAAGAAACGTGCTTCCCCAGATCAGTGCACAGCCGGCAAAGGCCAAATAGGGCAGCGACGGCTTGTTCACATATCGGAGCGTAATCCAAGGAGTGAACGCCTGTCTACTACGGCCCGCCGTGTTTGCGCAATTCTCGCCCCACTGTTAGCGCGAGGCGCTCAGCTCCGGTCACGGCAGTGGCAGTCGGGCGCATGATCGTTCACGAGGCCGACCGCCTGCATCCAGGCGTACACGATGACTGGGCCGACGAATTTGAACCCGCGCTTTCGTAGGGCGGCCGAGATCTCTTCCGACAGCGGGGTCTTCGCGGGCACGTCGCGGCCGTCATTGCGGATCGTCTTTCCGCCCGTGAACGCCCAAACGAACTCGGCGAAATCCTCGCCCTCGGCCTGCATGGCCAGATACGCCCGGGCATTGCCTATGGTCGCGCCAATCTTGGCTCGCGATCGGATAATCCCGGGATCGGCGAGCAGGCGTTCGACGTCGGCGTCGCCGAAGTTCGACACGATGTCGGGATCAAACCCGTCGAACGCCCGAAGAAAGCCCTCGCGGCGGTAGAGAATCGTGCGCCACGAGAGTCCGGCCTGAAAGCCGTCCAGCGCCAGCTTGCCCCACAGTTTCTTGCTATCGCGCACGGGCACGCCCCACTCTTCGTCGTGGTAAGCGCTCATGAGCGAGTCGCCTTCTGCCCAGGAGCAGCGAATCACACCGGCTTGACCCATGGTTGACCGCTAGCCTACAGCAACGCGTTGCCGTTATGCCGCGGTCCGCGCGACGATCCGGCGACCGAGAGCCCGCCCCCGTACACAGGTAGGCTCTCCCAGTGTCTGAGACCGTGCGGAAGCATCGGGAATACCTCTTCCCGGCCGTCGCCACCTATTACCAGGAGCCACTCCCGTTGGTTCGCGGCGAAGGCATGCACGTCTGGGATGAGAAGGGGGATCGCTATCTCGACTGCTTCGCCGGCGTTCTGACCATCAGCGTAGGGCACGCCAATCCTGCCGTCGTCAAGGCTCAGGCCGAGCAACTCGCCACCCTCGGCCACACCAGCGCCCTCTACCCGCTCAAGAATCAGTCGGACCTCGCGGAGAAGCTCGCCGAGATCACGCCCGGCCGCCTTAAGAAGTCGTTCTTCACCAACTCGGGCACCGAGGCCGACGACACCGCGGTCCTGGCCGCCAAGCTCCACACCAAGCGCCAGGAGATCGTCGTGCTGCGCCACAGCTACAGCGGCCGCTCCGCGACCGCGCTCTCGGCAGTCGGCCACTCCGGGTGGCGGCCGATCGCGGCCCAAGTCCCCGGCTTCACTCATGCGCCCGCGCCCTACTGCTACCGCTGCCCGTTCCACCTCAAGTATCCGGAGTGCGGGCTCAAGTGCGCCGACGACATCGAGGACGTGATCCGCACCACCACCACCGGCGAGATCGCCGCCTTCATGGCCGAGACCATCCTCGGCGTCGGCGGAATCATCGTCCCCCCTCCGGGCTACTTCGAGCGCGCGGTCGAGATCGCCCGAAAGTACGGTGGCTTGTTCATCGTCGACGAGGTGCAGGCCGGCTGGGGCCGCACGGGCTCCAAGTGGTTCGGAATCGAGCATTGGGACGTTGAGCCCGATATCCTCACGACCGCCAAGGGGATGGCCAACGGCGCCCCGATCGGGGTGACCGTCGCGACCCCAGAAGTCGCCGACTCCTTCCCGGGTTTGACGATCTCCACCTTCGGCGGCAACCCGGTTTCCACGGCGGCCGCCCTGGCCGTGATCAAGGAAATCGAGGACAAGAAGCTCCGTGAGAACGCCGCGACTGTCGGCGCCTATTTCAAAGTCAAGCTCGAGGAGCTCAAGGAGAAGCACGAGATCGTGGGGGATGTTCGCGGAATGGGCCTGATGATCGGCGTGGAGCTCGTCAAGAGCAAGGCGACGAAGGAGCCCTCGCCGCAGGCCGTTGGCAAGGTGTTCGAGGAGGCCAGGCGCCGCAAGGTACTCATCGGGAAGGGCGGCCTCTACGGCAACGTGCTGCGAATCGGCCCGCCCCTAATCGCTACAAAGAGCGACATCGACGAGCTCGTCGCCGCTCTGGACGCGGGCCTTACGGTGGCCGCATGAAGGACGGCAAATCACGAGCTCGAGACGTGGGCCTCTTCTTCGACGGCGCGCCGGGGCCGCTCAATGCGATCACCGATGTCGCGGGCGTCGAGGTCGGCCACACGACGCTGATCGAAGGCAAGGACGTCCGAACCGGGGTCACCGTGATCCACCCGCGCGGACGCGAGGGGCACGCCCCCGTGTACGCCGGGTACTTCTCGCTCAACGGCAACGGCGAGATGACGGGCAGCGCCTGGATCGAGGAAGCGGGGCTGCTCGCCGGTCCGGTCGTGCTCACGAACACCCATAGCGTCGGGGTCGCCCGGGACGCGGTCGTCCAGTGGCTCATTCAAACCGGCCGGCCCAGCCAGTGGCATCTCCCGGTCGTGGCGGAAACGTACGACGGCGGCCTGAACGACATCAACGGCTTCCATGTCAAGCCCGAGCACGTTTTCGAAGCGCTCGACGGCGCGAGCGGTGGCGCGGTGGCGGAAGGAAACGTCGGCGGCGGGACCGGGATGATCTGCTACGGCTACAAGGGCGGGATCGGCACGAGCTCGCGGGTTATCGAGGGCAGCACGGTCGGGGTCCTCGTCCAGGCTAACCACGGGGCCCGAAGCCAGCTTCGGCTGCGCGGAACCTTGAAGCCCGGCCCGCCAGGCGAGCAGGAGCCCGACCCGGCACGGGGATCGATCATCATCATCGTCGCGACGGACGCGCCGATGTTGCCGCATCAGCTTCGAGCGTTGGCCAAGCGTGCGGCCCTCGGGCTCGGCCGGACAGGCGCGGTAGCTTCGCTCTCCTCGGGCGACATCTTCCTGGCGTTCTCGACCGGAAACGCCCTGGCCCCGTCGCTGGATCAGGGGCACCAAGTGACGGCCCTCGGCCAAACCCAGTGCACGCCGATCTACGAGGCGGCCGTCCAGGCAACCGAGGAAGCGATCATCAACGCCCTTGTCGCCGCCGAAACGATGACGGGGAAGGACGGGCTGACGGTATTGGGGTTGTTGGACGCCCACGGCGACACGTAGTCGACGCTCTGTTCGTCGGTGACGGAAGGCTTCAATACAAGAGGTACTTCGCTCGAACCTTCACGAAGGCCTCGACTTCCGCTCGATAGCTGTCCTCGACCTCCTCCGGGTCTTGGCCCTCTTTGAGCCGCTTGATCACGCCCGCGCCGCCGATGAGTGGCACCGCGCGGTCGATGTCGAACTTGCCCGGGTAGAGCTTGACGAGTGCACTCCAGAGTTCCAGCCCCAGCCGCGCCGCGTTCAACTGTTCCCGGTCCGTAATCACCATTCGAACACCAGGAATCGACTGGCCGGCGAATCTGGATTCGGTCGGCGTAAACCGGGTGGCGTAGAACCGGATTCCCGGCACTTGCCGGCGGTTCAGGTACGCGGCCAGTTCGGGACCGTCGAGGCTCTCCGAGCCGATCTGCTCGAACGGGGCATCGGTGCCGCGACCGACGGATAGATTCGGCGTGTACTCGACGAGGCAGACCCCCGGATAGAGCGCGGCCGCGGTCAGGCTCCGCATGTTCGGCGAAGGGTTCACCCAAGTTAGGCCGGTCGAGTCGAACCAGTCGCCGCGATCCCAATCCTTCATCGCCACGACCTCCAGCTTCGCGCCGAGCTTGTTCTCCCCGTTGTACATCCTAGCGAGTTCACCCATCGTCATCCCGTGGCGCACCGGCATGCCGGCGAAGTAGCCGACGAAGGAGGTGCTTCCACCATCAAGCGGTGGTCCCTCCACGCGCACGCCGGTTATCGGGTTCGGCCGGTCCAGCACCATGAACGGCGAGCCCGCTTTAGCGGTTACCTGCAGGCAGTAGGCCATCGTGGTTTCGAAGGTGTAGAACCGGACGCCGACATCCTGGACGTCGTAGACCAACACGTCGAGGCCATCGAGCATTTTCGGCGTCGGACGAAGGGTTTCACCGAACAGGCTGTAGACCTTGATTCCGGTCGCGCCGTCGACGGTATCGGCGATGCCGGGGAGGTCGACGGCGCCGGCCCAACCGTGCTCGGGGGAGAAAAGCGCGACGACTTTGACCCCGGCCTGAACCATCAGGTCCACGTTTCGGCGGCCGGAGCGGTCGAGACCGCTGGGATTGGTGACGATGCCGACGCGCTTGCCCTTGAGCTCCGAAAAACCTCCTGCCTCCAGGACGTCCAGCCCGGTCAGCGCCGAACC
>DATGIR010000497.1:0-6502 GCA_035295605.1 Fimbriimonadaceae bacterium
AACGTGGGGCGTATCGCCACAATTGCCGATGCTCAAGGGGCGTCTATCTCCCTGTGGCAGGCACTCCCCAAGAGCTAGCGAATCCGCGCACGGTAGATGCTTGTTCGAGCGGCGATGAACAAGGTCTTCCCGTCGGCGCCGCCAAACGCAACTTGGATTGGCCGTTCCGGGACATGGATGGTGTCGACGAGTTTCCCCTCCGGCGAGTAAACGTAGATCTCGCCGCCGGCAATGTACACGTTCCCCCCGGGACCGACCGCGACCCCCTCTCCGCCTTGCTCGGCGAACAGCCGGGGATTCGTTAACGTGCCGTCCGGTTCGACGTCGACTCGATAGGTCTGCAACTGGGACTCGCCGGTGACGTAGAACGGCTGCCCGGCGTGCGCCTCGGCAAGACCGAACGAGCGGATCGTGTCGCAGAGCTTAATGCCGTACGTGAGCGAGCCGTCCACGAAGTCTTGCTTCGCCGCTAGGTAGACCGTCCCGTCCGGCGACAGGTAGTGCCATGGCCGGCGTACCGGTTCGCCCCTCAAGATGTGCTCGTCGATGAGCCAGTCGGTGACAGGGAAGAACGGCGAGCTTGCGGGGCGCGCTTCCGCCGGAACGGGCGCGACAGGGCTTCGCCGGCCCGACTTCAAGTCGAGCGCCATGACGGAGCCTTTGCCCTCATAGCAGACGACCAACAGATTGCCGGTCCGATCGAAGGCCAGATTCACGGGCGTGATCCTCGCCTCGGAGACCAGCTTTGCGCCATCGCCGAACTCTTCGGCGCGATAGATTCGCTGACGGACGGCGTCGACGAAATAGAAGCTGCCGTCCGGCGCCACCGCGCCGCCGGAGATGTTGAAGAACGCGTCGGCGACCTTACCTACCCGAGCATCGGCCGGGGTTGGCGATAGCTTATGGGAGTCGAGGATTAACTCGGCGAACTCCCGCTGCCGGATGTGTGACTTGGCGCCGGTATCGGCGAGCAGATTGTCGAACGAGGCTTTGGAGTTGCTGTAGCAGTGGACGCCCCGAAAGTGGATCGCCTTGGAATTGGCCGTACGCACGGCGCACTCGAAGGGCTGGACTACGCTCACCACCCGATACATGTTGAGGTTGGCGATCGTGACGTTTTCGGAATCCTGAATCTCGAGCGGCAGCGCGAACGGTCCTTCGCCGCGTTCCTCTTCGGTTTGCAGCGCGGCGAGCTCCCAGTTCGACACTCCGCGCAAGATGACCTCGCTCCGAACGTGATGCTCGCTGGAGAGTTGGTAGACGCGCCCCGGCGTCTTCGTGTTCGTGACGAGCATCCCGGCGGCAGCAAACGTCGAAGCCGTCCAGAGGTTCTTGAACGTGCCGCCGCCCCCGTCGATGACCCAGAGGCTCGGGTATTGGGAGTCCCAACGACGGGAAGAATCGGGATCGCCCGAATGATCGGCGTTGTAGATCTTGGACCACTCCACCGAGCCATGCCCGCCGAGGAACTTAACGTCGTCGACCATGGAATTCGCCCCCGAGCCCCACAGGAGCGCGGTGGCCAGGGAGTTGTTGCCGCCGGTGTCAAGCCCGATCCCGGTGATGATGTTCCGCCCCCCGGATGGGGCCTCGACCAGGGGTTTCGGGGAGGCTCGATGGCCTCCAGGCGCTTCTGAACTGTTGAATCCAGGCGTGTTGTCGGTGATCAGGATTTGCGTCGCAAACGGGTGCAGACCGATGAGAGCCGTATCCGGCTTCATGTGAATAGTCTCCGTCACCCGGTACTTCCCGGTTGGGAAGTAGATTGCGGATCGCTCGGCGAGGGCCCGTTTGATCGCGGCGGTGTCGTCGGTTGCGCCATCACCCTTGGCTCCGAAGTCACGGACGTTCGCCCACTTCTCGGTCGGCGGAAGCTCCGCTACGTCGGTGGGAGCGTCGCCCGGCCATCTGGCCGCCGCCTTCGCGCGAAATTCAGTCGTGACGCCTGCCGCCTTTCCGGTCTCCCCGATCTTCAGGCCATGGGAGAACTCCTGAACGATGTAGCGCGGCTGCGGACCCGCGAATGCCTTCCCGCTGTCCTTGAATCTCAGGAAGACCGGCACGTCCCTGCACGCGACGTTCTCCCCGTTGAGCTGCAGCCGAAGGCTTTCTTCTCGGCCGCACGATATGGCTTGCTCTTTGACGTCGGTTAGCTTCGCATCCTTCATCCAGAGCTGTTCGGTATGACCCGGTTCGACCAGGATGGCGGTCGGCACATGCCAGAAGTGGGGCCGGATGAGGGTGAGACCGGTCTCGTGAGTGCGGATCGCAGCGACACTCTGGCCTTCGAAGCTTGAATCGAGCAAGGTGAACTGCCATCCCGGGGACGGCGTCCGCGTGATGATCCCGAACTGCCCGCCCTGAAACGTGAGATCTTCCGCGAAGTTACCGGTGTCGTGGATTCCGGCCAGGGCATCGCCTAACCGGAAATCCATGTGGGCGAGATAGCAGTGCTGGGCATACCGGCCGCGGACACCGACCGCGGCCGGATTCCCGGCGCCAATCTCGATGTCCACGTTGGACATCGCCGAGTAGAAAGTGCCCGGGTTGGCCTCGTTCGGCATCCCGAAGTCCTTTCCGTTGAGGTCGGCGGTTGGGGCGGCATAGTCGGCGTCGGCCTGTCGCTTGCCACCGGCGAAGAACACCATCACCCGCTCCCGCTCCCGAAAGCCGGGCGAGTTGGGGGCGAGGACAAGGGTCGGGCGACTGGCCCCGTAACCAAAGATCCGGATGCCGGGCCAAACCTTGACCGTGTTCGTCAAACGGTACCGCCCCTCGGGAAGAAAGACGATTCCCTGCCGCGTCGTCTCCTGCACGTGGTCGATCGCGCGTTGAATCGCGGCGGTGTCGTCGGTTTTGCCGTCGCCATGAACGGGGAACCCGGGAGAGTCCAGGTACACGGCCCCCGGATCCTCGAGTCGGGTCGCGTAGATGGAATGGCTCGAAGGCATCGAAGAGAGAAGGGTCGCGGCGAGCAAGATCCAAGCGGTCATGCCTGAGCGGGAGCATACTCAGAGCCCGCGACATCCACCCGGGCGGGAATACTGCCGCAATGGCATTCCCGCACGAACCGCTCTTTACGATTCCTGACGGGGTCGAAACACGCTGGGCGACGGCAGAAAACCCTGCCGGCGCCAAGGGCGGGGCGTGTGCCGGGAACGACGGCCGTAAGCGGAACGCCTTTCGAAGAGGCGTAGCGGTCGGAGCGAGCGTCGTTCTTGCCGAGGCGAGCGGAACCTCCGGAACTATCCGAAGGATTTGGATCACGATCGACGACCGGAGCCCGGAAATGCTCCGCGGCCTCCGAATCGACGGCTACTGGGATGGCGCCGCTACGCCCGCGTTAAGCGCGCCGTTCGGCGACTTCTTCGGGCACGGGCTCGGGGAAATGGCGCGCTTTGAGAACGAGCTGTTCGCGAGCCCGGAAGGCGAGAGCTTCAACTCATTTCTTCCCATGCCGTTCAAGACGGGAATGAGGCTGGTGGTGACGAACGAGGCGCCGAGGCCGGTCGAGCTGTTCTTCTACGAGGTGGACTTCACGGTCGGCGACCCGCACGGTCCGGAAACGCTCTATCTTCACACCCATTGGCGTCGAGAAAGCCCAACCACCAAGCTCCGAGATTATGAGTTCCTTCCGCTGGTCGAGGGGCGAGGAAGATACGTCGGGACGCACGTCGGCGTGCAAGCCAACACCGACACCTACTTCAAGAGTTGGTGGGGCGAGGGCGAAGTGAAGATCTACCTCGACGGCGACCGGGAGCAGCCCACGCTGTGCGGGACGGGGACCGAGGATTATGTCGGCACCGGATGGGGCCTCGGGGAATACGCGCATCGGTTTCAGGGATGCCCGCTTGCGGATCGTGACCGCTCTCTTTACGCGTTCTATCGCTATCACATCCCGGACCCCGTTTACTTTCATCGCGACATTCGGGTGACGTGCCAGCAGATGGGATGTTGGGATCCGGCGACTCTTCCCCAGTTCATTGGAACGGGCCTACAGCTTTATTGGGGGAAGGGGCCCGTCGACATGCAGTCGGCCCTCGCCGCGAAAGGCTACGGAATGTTCGAGCGGGAGGACGACTGGTCGAGTTGCGCGTTCTTCTATCTGGATCGGCCGGACAACGAATTGCCGCTGCTGGCGCCACCGGACGAACGGCTTCGCTAGGATTCAAACGAGCATGCCTCGGAACACCGCAGCGTCGTCCAGCGTTAGATTCGAGCGTGAGGGATCCGATAGCGGAGCGGCCGAATCCGAGATGGGCCATTTCGTTGCTTGGAGGATTTGTCTTCCCGCCCATCCTCGGCTTCATCGGCTTCGAGTTGCCGGCACAGGTCGGGCAGGTCGTTGTCTTCCTAAGCTTCACCGGCGGCCTGGTCTGCGCGGGACTGGCGCCGGTCAGCACGCCTGTTCGGGTGCTCCTGACATTGCCCTATATCGTCGTGATGGGGCTCTGCCTCTTCATCCTGGACATCGTCGCGGCTTGCGGTTTCCATGGAAGCTGTCCCTGAATCTTTGACCATCGTGAGTTAAGCTTCCTCCTCCGGATGGCCGACCCTTACGAGTTCCTGACCCGCCGCCTCCAAGGCGTTGTTCCCAGCGACGGGTGGCGATCCGACGACCCAGATTGGGCGGGTCGCACCCGTGCCGCCCTTAGACGATGCGTCGGGGCCGTGGATGAACCCTGGCCGGACGCGGCGCCGGAGCTGGGGGAGCTTCAAGGTGGAATGGGTTTCGCGCGGCGGTGGGTCTCATTCCCGAGCCGCGAGGGTTGGAATGCGTCTGGCTGGCTCCTGGTCCCAGTCGGGTTGTCGGCGCCCGCTCCAGCGGTGATCTGCCTTCCCGGCCACGGGGCCGGCGCCGACGCGATCGCCGGGTTGATCGACGAGCCGTACCAGGCGAACTTCGCGTTGCAGTGCATCGAGCGGGGCTGGATCACCCTTGCCCTCGAGCAAGTCTCGTTTGGGCACAACCGCTCTGCCAATCACGGCGGGGAGCCGTCGAGCTGCCTTCTCGACTCCATGTTCGCCCTCCAGATCGGCGAGACGATGACCGGTTGGCGAGTCCGCGACGCCATGGCGGCAGCCCGGTTTCTGCGCGCTACTCCTGAGGTTGACGAGAATCGAATCGCCACCCTGGGAATCTCGGGCGGCGGCCTGACCGCGCTTTACACAGCGGCTTTGGACCCGTCGATCCTCGCCGCGGGGGTGAGCGGCTTCTTCACGCCGATGGCGCATTCGATTCTACGCTTCCGGCACTGCCCTGACAACTATGTGCCCGGTCTGGCCCGCTCGATCGATGTTCCGGACCTGGCCGGGCTGATAGCGCCGCGGTGGCTGGCGGTTGAGAACGGCGCCGAGGATCACATCTTCGCCATCGAGGGCTTTCGCGTGGCGTGTGCGATGGCTCGCGAGATCTACTCGGCGGCGGGCTATCCCGAGCGGTTTGAGAGCGCGGAATTCGAGGGCGGCCATCTGTTTGAGGGAGCTGGGCTGCTCGAGCACCTGGCAGCCGCGTTTTCGAGTTAACGCACGGCGGACGGGGACGTCCGCCCTCCTATGATCCCGGCGTTCTCGGCGGGATCGGCTGCAAGATCTCCCGGCGCTCGGGCGTGAGCCGAGCCAGAAGCTCATCGGAGTACCGGTAGCCGTACCGCGTGTTCCCCCACTTCCCGCCATAGCGGTAGATGACCGCCCTCCGCTCTCCCGGGTTAGTTCGCGAGCTCGCGCCGTGGGCGGTCGCGTCGCAGAAGAGGACCGCGTCGCCCGCCTTCAAGTAGACCGGCACCGAGCCGGGTAGGTTGTCCATCGGCACCGGCTTGCCCTGCGCGTCGTAGTAGGCGTCCATCGGGTGGGGGAGATTGGACTTGTGGCTGCCGGGCACGACCAGCGTGCAGCCGTCCCCCGGCCCGACGTCGGTGAGCGCCAAGAGGATGTTGACCTGGCCGCAGCGGAACAACCCGTTGTTGTAGGCGTACTGGCACCGCACGGGCACGTGGTGGTTGCCGGAGTGCACGGGAAAGAACCCCCCGCTCCGCCGGATCGAGGCGAAGCATTCGTCGATGTAGAGCCCCTGCACGTAGGAGCCCTCCTCGCCGCAGTAATGCCGGAGGTGTTCGATCCAGGACGGGTGGTCGATCAGCCGCTCGAACGGCTCGCCTCCCTCGACGATGTTCTGCAACTCGACCCCGGCCGCGCCATGGTTGTCGAAGCGCTGCACGTTGCCGTGCCACTCGCCCCATTCGAGGGCGGGGAAGGCGTCCAGCGCCGCGTTCAACTCAGCCACGTGGGCAGCGCCGACCGCACCTTCCAGGATGAGGTAGCCGCGGAGGTCGAAGAGGTAGTCGTCGAGCGGGCTGGGTGTCGCCATCTTTCGAGAGTAAGTTTGGCCAATGCGCGCAAAGCGTCGCGTCAGCCCAAGTCCCGGAAGGTCTTCTCGCTCCGTCGGGCCTATTCTTCGCAGTCCGCTTGGGCTCCGAACACGCGGGGTTGCGTTGTTTGAGGG
>DATGIR010000498.1:0-4235 GCA_035295605.1 Fimbriimonadaceae bacterium
CTCGCCGCGACCAAGGGCGGGCCGTGGGGCGACTACAGCGGCTCGGTGGTCGACGGCGATAACCTCACCGACCTGTGGACGATTCAAAGCGTCGCAACCGCCGCCGGCCGCGGCGGCACGGTGATCGCGAAGATCACGCCGTAGGATTCCAGCGCTAAACTGGCCGCGTGGAACCGCAGAACGTGCTGTGGCTGATCGGCGGCCTGGCGCTCGTGGCCGCCACCTACAAGCTTTGGTGGCCGTTCAACCGGGTCTCGTTTCTCGTCCGCTCGATCCTCAAGGTGAGTCCAAACCGGCTCTCCACCCTCAGCCGCCAGTTTGCGGCGATCGACCTTCCGAACATCGAGCAGGCCCTGCGGGAATTAGGACCGGGCGGGCGTCGGTTCGGAATTGCGGCGGCCGCGTTCATGCCGTCCTTCGTCACTGAAGACCTCGGCACCCTGCTGACGGGCCGGCGCCAAATAACCGCCCTTCGAACCGAGAGCATCCAAATTGGCGTTGGCAAATCGCTCGCCTGCATGGTCAACGGCATCGCATTCATCCGAAAGCCGGTTCCCGGCATCGTTTACGTGCGCCGGCAGGAGATGTTCGACAGACTGGAGGTCCAGGTTGCCGCACCCGGTCCGGGGGACGCCGAAAAGCTGATGGAGGCCATCGAGCACGCCTGCACGGGCAAGAGCGTCTACAAGGGCTCGATCATCTCTATCGAGCGTCAGCGCTTGGCGAACCGCCAGCAAACCTGCCTGTCGCTTCAGTTCCACGCCCCGCCAAGGCTCACCGAGAAAGACATCATCCTGCCAGAGGTCACCCTCAGACTCATCGAGCGGAATACGGTCGGTTTCTTCCAGACCCTCGATGCGATGCGAGCCACGGGCCGCAGCGTCAAGCGAGGGCTCCTCCTCTACGGCCGCCCCGGCACCGGCAAGACGATGACGGCGAAGTGGATTTCGTCGGCGGTTCCCGGATTGACGACGCTATTTCTGAGTGCCGAACAGCTCTTCCTGATCAAGGATTGCTGCCAGATGGCGCGCATGCTCGCCCCGTCCATGGTTGTGCTCGAGGACGTGGACCTCATCGCCAGGGATCGCGCCAAGAACGAGGATATCGAGGGCCGGATCACACTGAACCAGCTTCTGAACGAGATGGATGGCATAGCCGAGAACGCCGGTGTGCTCTTTCTCTTGACCTCGAACCGGCCGGATGAACTCGAATTGGCGTTGGCCGCGCGGCCGGGACGCATCGACCAAGCAATCGAATACCCACTGCCGGATCCGCCGTGCCGGAGGCGACTCTTCGAGCGCTTCCTTGCCGGTCTCGAGGTGGAGGACCTGGACATCGACGATCTGGTCGCGCGAACGGATGGCGCCCCCCCGGCGTTCATCCAGGAGCTTGTGCGCAAGGCGCTTGCAGCATCGCTCCTCGAGGGGGAGACAAAGCTTCGGCAAGCGCACTTCCAAGAGGCGCTCCGAGAGCTCCTGTTCTCCGGCGGAAGTCTTACCCGGCGCCTGCTAGGGTTCTCGGAAACGCTTCTGGACGACTGACTAAGCGCCGACCTGTTTGGCGAGATACGGACCCGTCACGATGTTCTGAATGACGAACCGGCCCGGCCATTTCGCCCGAAGCAGCGCGCCGTACACCGTAAACGGAACCCCCGGATACATGAAGAGCCCGCCGGTCCGGAACTCGATATAGAGCTTGCTGCCGCCGTCGTGGCCGAACCGGCGCACGCATCCGGAGTCGGCCTCGATCATCACGGGTGTGCCGAGGTCGGGCCGCCGCACCTTTCTTTTGCCATCGCGGGTGACCCCGCAGGGAATCCATTCGGCGCCGGTTTCCCTGGCCTCATCAACGTAGCGACGTGTCTCGACGTCGCGGAGTATCTCCCAAGCGAGGTTGATCTCGGACATCCGCTGGGTGGCTTCCGCTCGCGCGTCGGGATGCTTGTCCGGGTGCCACTCGTGCACCAGGCGGCGGAAGGATGCGCGGATCGCCGCCGTCGAGGCGGCAGGCGATACCTCCAGCACCGCGTAGCAATCCATAACCCAAACCATTTTACAGCCGGGTTCGACGGATCATTCCTAGGCTCCGGCGAGCCTGACGAACATCTCAGGCGGCGCGGGTTACAGCGCTTCGACCGTCACGCCTTCGCAGGTCGTGTAGGCCTGCCGGTCGCCGACCGCCAACGAAACCTCTGCGGTGTTCGAGCCAGGCATGATCATCACCGGCACCGAAGTTGGCCCGTTCAGCATCGCGTTCGGCTGAAACGGGTCGTAACCCGTCCCGTTCACGGTGCTCGTCCGACCCGTCAGCATGAAGGCTTGGATGGGCTTGGAGGGTGAAAGTAGGAATGTGACGAGGTAGGTCTTCGTCGGATCCGGCTTCCCGATAACGAGCATCACCTCATTGTTGTCTTCGTGCATGATGATCCGGTTCCATCCGGTCGCCGTCTGGAAGGTGCCGAGCGCGTTGAGCGAAGCGTCGAGGGGCGCGAAGTACGGGCTTTGGGGGGTGATGAGCGTGGCGTTCGGGTTCGGGGTCAGCGCCGAGTTGCTCACCTGCGCCTTGTAGAGCTTGAAGAGATCCTGCCGTTGCTGAGACGTCAGCCCCGGGAACGTGTGGCGAACGCCTACCGGCAGAAAGAGCTTGCCTTTGGGCGGATTGAGCTGGTGTCCGATTCCCGCGACGGCGGCAACCGCAACCAGACCGGAAGCGACGATAACGAGAGGTTTCATCGGCGATAACGATACGCGGGCGGGCGTTACAAACTCGACAGAGCGCGACGTTCGTGCGAAACTGCCGGGAATGGTCGGCCTGCTCCTGTGGCTTGTACGAACCTGCGAGCTACCTCAACTCGATGTTCCTCACCCGTTACCGGGGGTTTCGGCGTTCACCTCGCTGCTGGACCTTCCCTATCTCCGGCGCGGCGTTCAGACCCACCAATTCACGAGCTACGACCGAGCGGGCGACAACTACGATGCGGATTACTTCCCGCTCTACAAGGAGGCGGACGGCGCGTGCGTCCTCTTTGACGTGTACGGCCCCGGTTGCCTTTACCGCCTGCACGCGAACCTTTGGAACGGCGACCTGACCGGGATAAACATCCGGTTCTACTTCGACGACGATACGACGCCCCGGATCGACATGGACGTCACGAGGTTCTTCAGCCCGGAGAATCCCCTCGGAATCTTCAAGGAGCCCTATGCCCATGTGGGTCAGGGCTGGCGGTTTGTTTACCACCCGTTCTTCTTCAAGCGGCATCTCAAGGTGAGCCTTTCGAAAGAACCGTTCGGCAGCACGCCGCTTTGGGACAAGCTGCCGTGGCTGGGCCGGTACGACCAGCACCCTGCCCGCCGAAACCATTGGTACAACTTCACGTTCCACACCTTCGCGGAGGCAACCGGCATTCAAAGCTGGACCAAGCCGGCGGACATGCGTCCGGCCGCGGCGTTTCTCGATCCCGGCCACAACGGCGAGCCGCCGGCGCCGGCGCCGGGGGCGGCAACCCACGAGCGCGAGTTCGAACTCGCTCCAGGCGCCTCGCGGGAAACGTTCCAACAGCGGGGCTCCGGCGTCATCACAGCCCTGCGCCTCGAGCTCGATCCCGCGGACCTTGCCGCCGCGTTCGACTGCAATCTACGGATCTCGTTCGACGGCGCCGGCAAGCCACAGGTGGAGGCGCCGCTCGGCTGCTTCTTCGGCATCTACCGGCAGCGCCCGGACAAGTGGATTGTCTCGCGGTATGTGGGAGTCCAGGGCGCCAAACTCTACTGCTATTTCCCGATGCCGTACTGGCGCGGGGCCCGCGTCTCAATCGAGAACATGGGGCGCTTGGCGCACCGGCTCAGGTGCGCCGTTGAGACTTCTGGTATCCGATACCCGGAGGCCGAGTGCGGCACCTTCCACGCCGTCTACCACCGAGAGTCGCCGCGGACCGAGGGTCACGACTACCGGTACGTCGAGCTTCGCGGCGAAGGCCACGTCGTCGGCCACTTCACCTACCGGTTCGACACGTCGATGGAGGAGGACGAGCGGACGTACTTCGACGACTCCGACACCCCGGCGATCTACGGCGAGGGTTTCGAGGATGACCACAACCAAGGCTGGGGATTGCGCGACGCCACACAAGCCATTTATGGCTCCACGGGCTCAGATGGGGGCGCGGGAGCGGTCTGGCGCTTCTTTGTGCCCGACCTTTATGTGTTCCACCGCTCGCTGCGCCACGGCCACCAGGTTTA
>DATGIR010000499.1:0-8804 GCA_035295605.1 Fimbriimonadaceae bacterium
GAGTCGGCCAGACGCTGGATCGGAGCGCGGCTGCGCTGAGCCTCGCCTACCATCCGCACGATCTGCGAAAGCACGGTGTCCGCGCCGACTCGTTGCGCTTGCATGATGAGGGCGCCGTTCCCGTTCGTCGTTCCGGCCGTCACGTGATCGCCGGCCGCCTTCTCAGCCGGCATTGGCTCGCCTGTGAGCATCGATTCGTCGACGGCGCTGTGACCCTCCACGATCAGACCATCGACGGGAACCCGTTCGCCGGGTCGTACCCGAAGCATGTCACCGACCTGCACCGCCTCCAGCGCGACGTCCTCATCCCCTGCGCCACGTATGAGTCGCGCGGTTTTCGGTGCAAGGCCGAGCAAGGCGCGAATCGCGGCGCCGGTGTGGCTTCGGGCTCGGAGCTCCAGAACCTGGCCGAGCAGCACGAGTGTGGTGATGACGGCAGCGGACTCGAAGTAGAGGTCCACACCCCCCATGGGGTTCCGGAACGACCGCGGAAAGACTCCCGGCGCTGCGACCCCGACGATGCTATAGAGCCAAGCCACCCCGGTACCCAGGGCGATGAGGGTGAACATGTTGGGGCTGTGGTTGCGAACCGAGGCCCAGGCGCGTTGGAAAAAGGGCGTACCGCCCCAGAGCACGACTGGGGTTGCCAGCGCCAGCTCGAGCCAACCGAGTTGGGCTTGTGAGACGATTTGGCGCAGATCGACGCCGAACATGTGCGGCATCGCGATGAGGAGGAGCGGAACCGTGAGGATGGCGCCTCCCCAGAGACGGATAGTGAGCGAGGCGAGCTCGGGATCCGGCGCTTCCTCGAGGGTCAGGGTTCGGGGCTCCAGGGCCATGCCGCAGATCGGGCAGTCACCGGTGGCGCCACGGACCACTTCCGGGTGCATCGGGCAAACGTATTCGGCGGTGCTACCGGCGGCGAGAGGCGCCTCGTTCACGACTTAAACACCCCGGGTGTCGTACGCCCAGTGGAGCAGAGCCTGACGCTGGCGGCGGCGGCAATCCAGGTCACCGGGACGGCAATGTTTGACAAGTTGGGCAAGGTGGCGGCGCATGGCAAGCCACCGCTTGATCTGGCGCTCGTCGTCAGAGCCGCGACGCCCGAGGTGGTAACGGCAATACCACTGGAACCAGCCTCGGGGATCCTCAGGATGGATCCAGCCCTTTGCCCGCCAGTAGGCGAGGGGTTTGGAAGCGTTTACGCCGAAGACGTTGAGCCCGGGATCGTGGCGACTGGAGCAGAGTTTCGCATTCACGAACCAGTTGCCGGGGAACTCGGCGCGACAATCCGTCATGTACCGCCCGCCGAAGACGCCAAGCTCAAGCATCTCCTTCGGTGTGAGTTGGGGCTTGAAGCGGTGGTCGAAGTTTCTGCCGGCCGGCTCGGTGAGCTCGTACCGATAGCCTTGCTGCATCCGGTCGTTGACGGTAACGACGGCAAGGGCTTGCATAGACCCAGGATAGAGCGGAGAGCCGCGACTATGCTGGGTACATGGTCAAAGACGTCGCGCCGCTTCCCGGTTTTCCCGAAGCCTACGGTCGTCTCCTCGCGGTGCTTCAGGACACGACGGCGGATTGGCGGGGCGAACTCTGGGATGACATCGGCGCGGAGGTAGTGAGTTGGCGTGTCCGGCCAGGCGGGCAAAGCATTGGCGCGATCCTGCTCCACATGATGGTGGTGGAGCTCTACTGGTTCGAGGAGTTCGTGCTCGGCTGCGACATTCCGGATGAGCTCAGGGCGTCAGTGATGTGGGACGAGATCGACGTGGACGCGGGCAAGTGGCCCGAGGCGCCGAGCCAACCGATCACGTGGTACTTCGAGCGCTATGACGAGATCCGGGCGAGGTCCTTGGAGACCATCAAGAGCTGGCCGGCGGATGATCCTGTGAAGGACTTCTACGATCAGAAGGTCAGCCTAACGTGGGTGTTGGGGCACGTGATTCAGCATGAGGCCTACCACGGCGGACAGATCGTGATGATCTACGACTTGTGGAAGTGCTGGGGAAGGTCCTCAGGTTGAGAGGTCCTCAGGCCCTGAGGTTTTCAGGTTTCAGGTTTCAGGTTTCAGGATTTCAGGTGAGAGGTTTCGTGCCCCGGCTCAGCGAGCCGGGGCGCGGTTGGTTAGGTGGGGTTATACGCCGAGGCCCCCCTTGGGGGCTGGGGGGACTTCGAACGTGTAGCTCCAGAAGTCCTCGAATCCGTCTTCGGTGACGGTCCCCGTGACCACGTTTGCGCTCTCGACCGCGGAGAGCGGATAGGAGGCCTTTCCGTTAGCCTTTATGGCGGGATGGATCCGAGGGGCGCAGTAGAAGGCGTCCGATTCGGTTCCAACCGGCTTCGAGTAGCTGTATGCGCCGGTGGCGAGGTCTTCGATCCAGAGGCGCATTTTCCCACCTGAGTCGGTAGCAAACCAGGTGTAAAGCTCGTGGATGTTCTGCGTGGCCGACGGCGCTATATCAAGCGATGCCGTGACGTAATTGGTAAACGCTTCCACCCTGAACGGCGTGGTGTCAGTTGCGTCGATCGGGTAGAGGGCTTTGATGGTCAGGGAGCCAACGCCTACGTTACCGTCGACCACCATGCCGACCGGTCCAAAATCAATGGGAGCCGGCGGAGCGGCGGGCGCCTGGGCCACTGCATGGCGGGCCCCCAGCAATGTCCCGGTCACAGCGGCGGTCAGCACCACGCCGAGGACGGCGACGCTGGCCCGACCGGAAAGGGACAAACGCGGCGAAAAGCCAATTCTTTCATTCAATTGCATCATCACTCACCTCAAGAGGGATGCCTAATAAATGGCGGGGGTCCGTTGCCGTAACGTATATGAAATAGGTAACAATTTGTGTTCCCATGGCGTCGGCACCGCTCGAGCTCCGACTGCTTGGCGAATTCACCCTGATTCGCGATGCTCGCGAAGTCGCCAGCCCGCCGTGGAAAAACGCTCGGATTTTGATCGCCAGACTGGCCTTGCGGCCCGGCCACGAATTTGTGCGCGACGAGTTGGCGGCCCGTCTCTGGCCCGACTCAGACCAGGATGCCGCCCGGTTCAATCTGCGCCAGTTGATCGCTCGCATTCGCCGCGCAGCTCCCGACCTCTCACCCTTCATCGTGCCAGGGGAGCGCACGACGCTGCGTCTCGATACGGCCGGCCTCATCGTCGATGCCGTCGAATTCAAGCGCTTGGCGGCCCATGCACCGGGACGCGCGATTGCGCATCACCACGGGCGGCTTCTGGACGGAATCGACGACCCCTGGGTCAACGGTGTCAGGGCCGATATCGAAGAG
Source organism: Fimbriimonadaceae bacterium (assembly GCA_035295605.1). Taxonomy (GTDB): domain Bacteria; phylum Armatimonadota; class Fimbriimonadia; order Fimbriimonadales; family Fimbriimonadaceae; genus DAIDHV01. The sequence goes on from DATGIR010000499.1 coordinate 3,286, forward strand.
CTATACATCGACACGCTGGCCCGACTGGCGGACGACGCCGAACCCCGAGCGGCTGTGAGTTGGCTTCGCCGAGCGGTAGCAGCCGCGCCGTATCGCGAACCGATGCAGCAGCGGCTGATGACTCGGCTCTCGGAGTGCGGCGACACCAATGGAATGCAGGTCGCGTTTCGGGAGTTCAAGGACGCGCTTCACCGCCAGTTCAACCTTGCGCCGTCCGATGAAACGAATACGCTCTATGAGCGGCTGCTGACCGACCCGCCCGGGGTCGCGCCAGCCGCACCGACCCGCCCGCTGCGAAGCAGGCTGCCGGTTCCCGCCTCAGCGATCATCGGCCGCGAGGAGGACATTCTCCGAGTTCGAGGGCTACTCGAGGAGCAGCGTGCGGTCACGTTGATCGGGCCGGGAGGGGTAGGCAAGACACGGTTGGCAATTGCCGTCGGGTCGGAAGAGCTGGCGGGGCGCTCCGAGGGAGTCTGGTTCGTCGACCTGACCGCGATACGCGATCGGGGCCGGGTCGCCCACGCAATCGCCCAAGCGATGGGTCTGCACGACTCCCCGAGTCGTCCTTGGTTGGAGGTGCTTGCCGATGGACTGTCGGAATCCGACCGTCTTCTCATCCTCGACAACTGCGAGCAGGTCGTCGACGAATGTGCGGAGGCTCTCGAGCATCTTCTCATGCACTGTCCCGGGCTCAGGGTTCTAGCAACCAGCCGGGTCCGAATCGGATTGAAGGAGGAGCAGCGCTTCGAAGTACTGCCGCTGGGATTTCCGCCCACCGGCGGAGTCGATTTGCGCAGCTTCCCGGCGCTCCGGCTATTCGAGGCCCGAGCCCGCCTCGCCTCTCCGACGTTCGAGTTGACGCCGACCAATGTGCAGACTGTCGCGCACATATGCGACGAGGTCGACGGCTTGCCGCTCGGGATCGAAATGGCGTGCGCCCGACTCAACAGTCTTTCGCTGGAGGAGCTTGCGGCGCGACTCGGCAACAAACTTCGCTTCCTTAAGAGCCCGTCTCGAACGAGTCCCGCCCGTCATCGGTCGCTCGAACAAGTGATCCAGTGGAGCTTCGACCTCCTTGCGGAGGACACGCAGGCGCTTTTCACGCGGCTCTCGATATTCGTGGGGGGATCCAGTTTGGCGGCGGCCGAGGCCGTCTGCGGCTTCGGCTCAATCAGCGCCTCCGAGGTGGTGGACGGCGTCGTGGCATTGGTCGACGCCTCTCTGTTGGAGCGACGTGGCGACCGATATCACTTTCTGGAAACCGTTCGACAGTACGGACGCGACCGACTCGCGGAGACCGGCGAGTCGGAAGCAATTCACAAGCGGCACCTGGACTGGTTCCTCGCCCTCTCGGAGGATTCCCAGGCGAAGCTCCAGGGGCATGAGCAAACAACCTGGTACGTCCGATTGGATGAGGAGCTTGGAAACTTCCGGAGCGCGCTCGAGTGGGGGCTCGAGAGCGCGCCCGAGAGTGCGCTGCGAATGTGCGGGGCGCTTTGGAGGTTTTGGCAATCGCGCGGATTCTTCACGGAGGGCCGGGAGTGGAGCGCGCGAGCGCTTGCCGCAGCAGCAGAAGCGGATGCCGTCGTGCGCGGCAATGTACTGAACGGTATTGGGACGCTCGCCCGGGACCAGAGCGACTATTCCGCGGCGACAGCGGCGCACACGCAAGCACTCGATCTCTTTCGCTCGGTCGACGACCGAGCGGGTGCGGCAACCTCCATGATCGGTCTCGGCATCGTGCAGATGCAGACCGGAGACTACGAAGGAGCCTGGAACTCCTGCCAAGAGTGTTTGACGCTGCGGCGTGCACTCGGTGACTCGTGGGGCGTGGCCTCGGCACTCAACAACTTAGGGCTGGTCGCCATGAACCGGGGTGACAACCGTGCGGCGCTTCAACTTCATCGCGAGGCGATGGAACTTAGCCGGGGCGCGGGAGACCTGTTCGCGCTCGCGCGCTCACTTACGAATATGGGACGGCTGGAGATGGCCGACGGCGAGCTGGGTGTGGCGCGCGAGCATCACGACGAGAGCACTGCCATTCGCCGGGAGTTAGGCGATCGGAGCGGGCTCGCTCGGTCCCTTTGTCAGCTTGGCCTGGTGGCAACCCTGCAAGGCGACCTGTCGGTCTCCGGGGCTGCCCATGCCGAGAGCCTGGCAATCGGCCGCGACATCGGCGACCGAAGATGCATGGCGGAGAACCTGGAGTCAATCGGGCAGTTGGAGTTCAGACGCGATCATTGGAAGCAGGGGCTCAAGCTCTGGGCGGCGGCTGAAAGATTGCGGGAGTGGATAGGAGCGCCTTTACCGCCTACCGAGCGAGAGATCCATGACTTGGCGATGGCTGAGGCTCGGAGCCACGTCAGCGAATCGGAGTTCACGGAGAGTTGGGCCGGCGGTCGGGCGATGAGCCTGGAGCGCGCCGCGGCGGTGGCCCATCAGTCGCTCGAGTCGGGATAGGGGCCTCGGCTTCGCGCCATTTGTTGGCTTCGCGCCGGGCGTTACCGGCGCCTACGTCCAGACGAAGCTCAGGGGAGAGGAGACACGGGTGAGATCATGTAACGCCTTGCTGCTAGAATCCAGGCACAATCCCACCTTGGGAGGGTGAGAACCATGAACATCTATCCGCTTTTACTTATCGCTGCGTCTGGTGCGGGAGCACGCACGGCCGACGACACTTCGTATCTCGGCATCTTCGCGGAGACGACCTTGATGCGTATCGCCGGCGTGAAGCCTAAGCCAATGCCGAAGCTGCCTCCGGGAATCAAGCTCCCGGAGAGCGTGCGGGCGATGATGTCCATGGAGCCAACCCGAAAGCTGACGATCCGGCTCTTCACGCCTTCGATCGCGCCGGATAATGCGACCGCCACTGTCCAGCCACCGCCAGGACTCAAGTTGGGCGACAAGCTTGACCTCGATTTGTTCCGGCCGCAGCCGCCTACTCCGCCGAAGGAAGGCGATACCAGCAAGCCCACCACAGGCGGCGACAAGCTCCAAGACTTCACGATCAAGATCTATTGGGGCTCGTCTGACACGGTCCAGCCCGGTCAGCCCAAGGTCATATCGCTCAGCAGCCTTGGCATCGAGCAGAAGATGGAGATGATGGCGCGGATGCGCCAAATGAGTCCTTCGAGCCCGACCAGCTACTACTATAAGGAGAACTGGACGACGGGGTACTGGCCGAGCAAGAACCAGCCCGGCGAGATACAGAAGGACGCCTCGCTCACCGGCACTTTCAACCTCACCACGAGCTATGCGGGCAACGTATCCATCGATGCCCCCGAAGGGGTGGATTTCATGCCCGCGTTCGAGCTGAGCTCACCCGATCTGGGAACACGTCCCTCGATGGACGGAGCGCTTCCCTTCCAGTGGGCGGCAATGCCAACCGCGATTGGAATCTACGCCTCGGCGGTCGGCATGGAGGGTCAGAACACCATCATTATCTGGACCTCGTCCGACTCGTTCTCCGAGCAGTCGATGGGCAACTCGGGATTCCTTTCGGGCACGGAAGTTCGGGCCCGGGTGGCAAGCCACCACTTCATGCCAGGCGATGCGACGAGCTTTACGATTCCCGCGGGGATCTTCAAAGACGCCGGGTTCGCGATGATCTCGATGGTTGGGTACGGCCCAGGCAACGCGCGCGACGGAGTGAACCCGCTGCCGCGTATTCAAACGAAGACCTCGCTTCAGGTGATGATGGGAACGCCGAAATCGCCGCCGCGCGGCGCTAATTAGCCCAAGCGAGACCGTCCGGATAGTTGCCGACGTCGACGGAAGCGACCTGCTTCCAGAGCTTTAAGTCGATGACGGAGAGCTTCTTGGCAGAAGCGCTGGCAACGTAGGCGAACTTGCCGTCCGGACGGACCAGCATTTCCTGAGGAGCGGGGTCGACTGGGATCGTCCGGTCGACCTTCATTTGAGAGATGTCGACCACGGCAACAAGGTTCTTGCCTGGGACCGGAACCAGCAGCCACTTCCCGTTCGGGGTCGCTGCGGAGCCGTATCCGTGTCCCGGCAGCTCGATCCAGTGGGCGATCTTGTTCGTCTTCGTGTCGATCGCGGCCATGCGAGTCTGAGTTTGGTCGGAGGTGAATACCCAGCGGTCGTCACGAGAGAGTGCAATGCGCTGCGAAACCGCCGAGATCGGGATGACGGCGAGCGTCTTGCGGGCGACGAGATCGAGAACCGATACGCTCCCGGGGTTGACGTTTGACGTATAGCCGAGCTTGCCGTCACGCGTGACGGCGAGCATGTGAGATTGGGGCGCCCCGGTGGGCACGGTCCCGACAACCTTCAGGGTCTTCGGATCGACGATCGTGATCGTGTCGTCGAGCTCGGTGGTGACGTAGAGGAGCTTCCGGGTGGGCTCGAACACCACGCAATGGGGCCGAACCCCGTGGCCGAAGTCGACCCGGCCCGTGATCTCGCCGGTTCGGCCATCAATGGCGAGCATCTCGTGGCCGTCGAGCCCGGGAGCGCCGACGCCGACGTTGCCGTAGATCGGCATGAAAACCGTTCGGTTGTCGGGGCCGACGGCGATCTCGTGGCCATGCATCGTGGTTTGGTGCTCGTCGACGACGGCTACCTGCTTGTTGGTGCCCGCGTCGACCACGCTCATCGTCTTGTCCCCCTGGTTCACGACGAACAGCAACGGTCCCGGTCGAGAGTCGCCCATCACCCATCCCCCCGCCAGCGATAGGCCGGCCAATAGCGTCACGATCACGCGAACAGAATAGCCGAGAAGATGCGGCGAGGATGCGTCAAACTGACCTACCGTTAAACCCATGAGCAACACGATCCGAGTCGTCGGCGATGCGCTACCCAACATCCCGTGGCAAGCCCGGACAAAGCCCACACAGAGCCCGGTTTGGCGGGACACGCGCAACCCGGTCATTCCGCGCGACCTGATCCCGACCAGCAACAGCATCTTCAACAGCGCGGCAGTTCCGTACAACGGTCAGTTCGCGGGTGTGTTCCGGTGCGACGACATTTGCCGAAATATGGTTCTGCACGCGGGCCGGAGCGCGGACGGCGTGAGCTGGAACATCGATCACCAGACGATTAAGTGGATCCGGGACGATGAGGAAGTGGAAGCGCCGACTTACGCCTACGACCCCCGGGTGTGCTGGATCGAGGATCGCTACTACGTCACCTGGTGTAACGGCTGGCATGGGCCGACGATCGGGCTTGGGTACACGCACGACTTCGAGACATTCCACATGGTGGAGAACATGTTGCTTCCCTACAACCGGAACGGCGTGCTGTTTCCCCGTAAGGTGAACGGACGTTATTTGATGTTCAGCCGGCCCAGCGACACGGGCCACACGCCGTTCGGCGACATCTACATCTCGCAGAGCGAGGATCTGGTGTATTGGGGTCGCCACCGGTTCGTGATGAAGCCTCACCAACCTTGGGAATCCACGAAGATCGGGGCCGGGCCGGTGCCGATCGAGACCAGCGAAGGATGGCTAATGTTTCATCACGGGGTGCTCACAAGCTGCAACGGCTACGTGTACAGC
>DATGIR010000500.1:0-3967 GCA_035295605.1 Fimbriimonadaceae bacterium
AGCCGTAGTCGAGAGGCTTCTCCATCTCGCGGACCATCCAGTCGTTGATGAGGCCGCCGTGGTTGAAGCGGTCGTCGACGATCATCCCTTCCTTATCGTTCTGCACATAGTAGAAGCGGTTGAATTCGCGCCAGCCGCCACCCGACGTGTCCGGCACATGCAAATAGCCCACCCTCCCGTCGGTTGCCTTGGCCACGATCCGGCGGTTGTCCTCGGACCAGGCGCGAAAGCGCAGGTTGAATTCGTTGGCCACTGGCACGACCGTAGCTATCCTCGCGCCGGTACCATCCGCTTTCGGGCCTAGCTTGAGCTTGACCTGGGTCCCGGCCTTCCCCTCCAGCGCCTCGTAGATATCGGTCGCGCTGCTCAAAGGTTTACCGTCGATCTCGAGCAGAAACTCGCCCACCTGGGCATCGACGCCCGGTTGGGCTAAGGGCGCATAGAGCTCGGGGTTCCAGCGCTCGCCGTCGTAGACCCGCGTAAGGCGGTAGTGACCGTCTTCGATGGCGAAGTCGCAGCCGAGCAAACCACCGGGCAGCGTCTTGGGGCGCGGCATGTCTCCGCCGCCGATAAACATGTGGCCGATGCAGATCTCGCCGAGCATGTCGGTGAACAGGTAGTTCAAGTCGTCGCGCGAACCGATGTTCTTCAGGAACGGCTCATACCGCTGCTCCATCACCCGGGAGTCGATGCCATGCAGGTTCGGGTCGTACAGGAGGAGCCGTTCTCCCTCCCACACCTCGTGGTACATCGCGCGCCACTCGACCCGCGGATCGATCCTCACCTTCAATCCGGATAGATCGACGATGCCGTCTCCCGAATCGGTCGCCGCAGCCGCCGAAACGACCCGCATGCCGGCGCCCGCCTGAAGCAAGATCTTGGAGGCATCCTGGCTAACCGTGAAGTGCCCCACGCCATTGGCGAACGTGGATAGCTTCCGATCCTCGAACGTGAATTTTTGCAGCATCCCGGACGGTCCGGGGCCACCGCCACGCCCGGCGGAGGAGAGCGCGAAGAGGCTGCCGGCCGGTCCCGCGCCGAGTTCGGTGTAGTGCTGGTGCGGCAGCGGTAGAGAAATGATTCGGCGCGTGAGTCCGTCAAGGTCGATATCGAACTTGTCGGGCTCCTTCTTGGCGGCGTCCGGCTTCTTCTCGGTCTTCGGCGTTTCCTCGTCGCTCTCCGGCTGAAGCGGGTTCGGAAGGTTCTTGCGCAAGACCAGCGCATACACGCTCTCGGTCGAGCCGGCCGCATTCAGGCTTGAAAGGTCCTCGAAGTCGATCGCCAAGCCGACGTCGGTGCTCGCGAGGAAGAAGAGGTGCTTGCCGTCGGAGCTGAAAATCGGCGAGTTCGCCTGGGCCAGTCCGTCCGTGACCTGAACCGGCTTGCCGACGCCGACGTGTTGAACGAAGACTGCCTCCACGTGGGTGTCGAGATCGCGGCTCCAAGTCAGCCAGTTGGAATCCGGCGACCAACGGGGCTCGATCGCGCTCGTGCCGCGGTACGTGCCGGCATCGATGAGCGTGTTCTTGCCGGAAGCGACGTCGAGCACCCAGATCTGAAGGCGGGTATCCGTGTAAGCGACCTTCTTGGAGTCCGGCGACCAGACCGGCGAGTTGTACGACGCGGGAGGCTCGCCGAGATCGACGAGCTTGTCGGTGCCCTTCTCCAGGTCCCGAATGGCAAGCTTCTGCTGGCCGGTTTCGTCGGTGAGATAGGCAATCGACTTCCCGTCAGGGGACCAGGCGGGATCGCGTCTGAAGACTCCTTGTGGGCCGTCGAGCCACCGAGTGCTCCCCTTCTTCACGGGCACCGTGAATACCCAGCCGCGGGCGCCGACGAGGACGCGGGCGCCCGACGGGGATAGGTCGATCGACTGCACATTCGACCGCACGTCCTTGATTTCCGTCCGAACCTCCGGCAGATCGGCGTTGATCGTGACCGAAACTTGATGCATCTGCTTGGACGCCAAGTCGTAGAGCCACAGCGAGCCGAGCCGTTCGATCACGAGGCAGTCCTGGCAACCCGTGATCGACTTCAGGTCGAATCCGTTGCCTTTGATGCAAACCGAGACTTGCCCCGTCTTAGTGTCGTACCGGTTAAGGCCGACGGGGCCATCCTTATCGGTGAGGTAGTAGACCGAGTCGCCGATCCACACCGGCTGTTGATCCATCGTGTTCTTTCGTGGAATCCCGTGGACCTTCGAGGTGGCAAGGTCGGCGATCCAAACCGTGGTGGTTTGCCCGCCCCTATACCGCTTCCACGCTTCCTCCCAAAGCCCGTGCGCCACGTAAGCCAAGTGGGTTCCGTCGGGGGAGTAGCTTCCCTCCACGCCCGAAGGCAGTGGTAGGGGCGTGGGTAGTCCTCCGACCCGCGGAACTGTGAAGAGCCGCGGATGATCGGTATTCGAGAGCATGCTCGAGCTGAAGAGCACCGACTTCCCGTCCGGGGTCCATCCCACCGCGCGATCCGGACTAGGGTGTGCGGTCAGCCGCTTGGGTACACCTCCCTCTGCGGGCATCACATAAACATCGGTGTTGCCGTCGTAATTTCCGGTGAAAGCGATCCAGTCTCCGTCGGGTGAGAAGAAGGGCGCGCTGTTCATGCCGGGCGCGGAGGTCAGGCGGACCGCCTCCCCGCCCGCGCGCGGAATCCGCCACAGGTCGCCCGCGTACTGGAAAACGATCGAAGTCTTGCTGACGGTCGGGTGGCGAAGCAAGAGCGGATTCGGGCCGGGATCGAAGCCGGTCGGAGCCTGGGTGGTCAGGACGAAGAGAGCGGCGGCAACCGTGAACACGCTGCCAATGCTACTCGGAGCTGAGACGAGCAAGGGATCCTGATGTAATGATGCTCAGGCATCGCGGATTAGAATTTGACCATGTTGAGTTGGTGGGTCTTAGGTTTGGCGTTGGCAGCACCGGAGCCCTACCGAGGACCGATACCGATCATCGCGTACCACGAAATCGGGGGCGAGGCGCCCTGGCCGGGTGGACCCCGCTATGACGCAGGCGGGCTGAACATCTCGGTCGCGACCTTTCGAGCCCAGATCGAGCTGATGTGGACGAAGGGGTATTGGCCGGTGAATCTGCGCGATGTCGCGCGAAAGCAACCGGGCGTGCCGTCCGGGAAGCGGCCGGTCGTGCTCACTTTCGACGACGGAAGGGCTACCCAGTTTCGGTACCTGCCCCATGACCGGCTAGACCCAAACTGTGCGGTGGGCGTTCTAGCCGACTTCCATCACCGGCACCCCTCTTGGCCGATGCGCGGCACGTTTTTCCTAATCGCGGGCTCGGACAAGAACGGCGTTCCGTTCGATCAGGAGGGATCCGAACGTCGAAAGGTGCGGCAGCTGCTCAGGTGGGGGTTCGAGATCGGCAACCACACCCTCACCCATCCAAGCTTTCACAAGCTGAACGCCCGGCAGATCGTAAACGAGGTCGCCGGATGCGATGCATATCTCAAACACCTTGTGCCTGGAATCCGTGTCGACACGATCGCGATGCCTTACGGCCACCTGCCCGACGACCCGAAACTTTGGCCGCTCCTCCGGCACTCCGCCCGAACCCGAGAAGGCTATCGAAACATCGGTGTTGCCCTCTTCGACGTCGGAGTTTGCCCTCCCCCCTACTCAGCCGAGTTCGACCCGTTTAGGATTCCGCGCCTCGCTCCAAGGCCGGGAGCGCTGGAAGCATTGCTAAGGGGCGCCGAGTCGAAAGGGGAGTCCCTCATGAGCCCGGCTGAAGGTACGTCACAACCCCGTCCACATCGGGTCCAGGCTCGAGTCGATCGGTCACGGATGGATCCAAGAGCTGCACGATCGGCTGGGTCAGCGCCATTCCGTTAACCGGCGACACCTTCTCCACGTGGGCGGCGACGTCGATGACGTGAGAAAACTGCACCTGGGTCAGGTCGGCGAGCACGCGGCCCATGTGGAGGGCGATCCGGACCTTGAAGGGCCGAGATAGCCGGT
>DATGIR010000501.1:0-4144 GCA_035295605.1 Fimbriimonadaceae bacterium
GAAGGCGATCGCACCCAGGAGGGCCACCGCATACCGCGTCGAGCGCCGCCCACCCTGATTGCGCGCGGGTGAGGTCTCCGAATTTGCCACCCTCAGGCGCTTATCGAAACGGGTGAGTCCGAATTGCGCGAAGATGAGCGCCACCGTCAAGACGACCCCAGCCGTGATCATGTTGGCGGTGCTGAGCGCCGAAATCGCGACTCGGACCGCATCCGGCAGATCGTCCAGGCTTTGGTTCCGATCCACCGCAGGCATGACGATCCCGTCTCGGATCAGGGCGGGGACGACGCAAAGATTCGCGAGCCCCGCCACGACGAAGGCGCCAACAAGCAACTTGATCGCCAGCTTCATCGAGAGGATGCCGCGCGGATCGCAAGCGACGAGTGCCGCGCCCGCCCCAAGGGTCACGCCCTGCCAGCAGCCGGAAACCAAGCCCTCCACGACCGCTTCCAGCCGAACCGAAAGCCCGTGTAGACCCCATAGCTGATGGATACGGAAGGCATCCGGAGCGGCGAGCGCAAGCAGGAAGTTCTGTCCAAGGTTTAAGGCAAGGGCGCAAGCCCACCCGAGGACCACGCAGAGCCGTATCTTCTGCCACGACCTCCACGCCTGCATCCCCGAAGATGGCTCTATATCCACCGCGTCCTACATGGCAGCCGCGGTTAGCGGCGCCCGCACCGCCGGGCTCGCGAGCACGCCTGCCGCGTGGAGCCGCGCCTTGTTGGTCGCCGGTTGGCGGCAGCTCCGCAGCTCCTTCAGCTTGGGAAGCAGCTCGGCGAAAACCTTAGCCGCTCCATCGTGGTCGCCGGCGTCAAATTCTTTCACCACCTGCACAAGCTCGGCGGGATAGACGTTGGCGGCGCCGCTGATCGAACCCGACCACCCAAGCTCCAGCGCGGTCAGCAACAGCGTCTCGTCGCCCACATAGAGGATTTCGTCGGGCAACGCCTCCCTATACGAAGGGAGATTCTCTGGGTTGCCGCTGCTGTCTTTGGCGCCGGCGAATCGGGGGTACTTGCCGAGCCGCTCGAGCATCTCCCCTCCGAACGTGACGCCGCTGCGCTGCGGGAAATTGTAGACGAGCAGCGGGATCGGCGAGCGCTCGAACACGACCCGGTACCACGCCTCCAGGCCGTCCTCGGAGACGTCTTTGTAGTAGCCAGGGGGCAGGACCAGCGCGCCGATCGCGCCGCCCTCGGCCGCCGCCACGCACAGGTCGGCGGCGTCGCTGGAACTGTTTGTCGCCACCCCCATGATGCAGTCGAGCCCGCTCGTCGACCGCGCCGCCTTCAGCAGTTCGAGCTTCTCCGGGTTGGAAAGCGATGGACCCTCCCCGTTTGTTCCCGCCAGCACCACGCCGGCGCAACCCGCCGCGGTGAATCGATTCAATAACCTTCCAAGACTCGCCTCGTCGAGCCTCTGGTCGCCGGTCATCGGAGTTACGGAAGCGGGATAGACGCCGCGCTTGAGCATGCCTCTAGCATGACCAATCAAGCGGCTACCATACGTCGCATAATCTTCACCTGTGACCGCGGAGCCAGAGTCCGATCCAATTCAACTCGCCCGCCAGGCCGAGTTCTCGCTGCCTCGCGCGGAGTTCCTGGCCGAGGTCGACGCCCTCGCGACCGGGCATCCCGACAACGAGGAGATGCTCGGATTCCGGACCGAGGCGCTGCTCGAGTGCGGTGAGTTCGAGCGAGCGGGGGCCGCAGCGGAGGCGCACCTCGCTCACGGTTCCACGCCTCAGGCCATCGCCGGCCGTGGGCTCGTTTCCCTTTACACCGGCAACGCCGAGGCCTGCAGCCGGAGCGTCGCCGAAGCCCTCGCCGCCGCACCCGACTCGCCCTTCGTGATGCGCGTCGCCGGGAACCTGGCGGCCATAACCGGGGACCGGGACGAGGGAGTCCGGTTGGCGCGGCGCCTGCTCGAGCTGGAGCCCGAAGAGCCCCGCTCGTACCATCGCGTTTTTAGCCAATACATCGCCTCGTCGAAGCTGGACGAGGCGGCCTCGTTCCTTGCCTCCGCGCCCGACTGGTACCAGGCGAGCTATTGGAGTGACCTCAACGAGGCGCGCCTTGCGACCCGCGCGCGCGACTTACCGGGCGCGGAAGCGCACCTAAGGAGCGCGATTGCGAAGCGCCCCGAGAACGGGATCGCATGGGGCGAACTCGGTATCGTCCTGAACGCGCTCGGCCGCGTCGATGAGGCGGAGTCGGCGGCAGGCTTTGCGCTGGAACGCAACCCGCGCTCGCCGATCGCGTTTCGAGTGCTCGCCGCAGTCGCCCGCCAGCGGGGGAAGCGGGCGCTCTACGAGGAGTACGAGCGCAAAGCCACCGAAGCGATGCCGGCCCTGAGCGGCTTCCAGCACTCCGCGGCGGGCGCCGACTTCCTTCGGCGCGGCATGAAAGAAGAGGCATTGAATGCTTACCGGGAGATGGCCAAGAGCGGTCCACCCTCCGGCCGAGGGGTTGCGGCCTCGATGGTGCTTACGCTCCTTGCCGACCTGAATCGTTGGTCGGAGTTGCGGTCCGCGCTCGCAAAACAAATGGACGGCGACGCCCCCGCGGGCGCAGTCGCGATGGCCCGAGCCCGCCTCCTGGTCCACGACGGAAAGGAGCCCGAGGCGGAAGAGGTGCTGAGAGGAGCAGTCGACGATCCGGTTCATGGCCTGAACGCGAAGGTTCAGCTTGTTCAACTCCTATCCAAGCGAGGCGACTCGGATGCCGCCGACGCAATCTTGAAGGAGATCCCCCGCACCGCATTGGGATCCCCCGACCGGTACGGCCTTGTGTTCATGGCCTTGAAATCACATGGACGCGACGCTGAGGCAGCCGAGGTCCTTGCGGCGGGCCGGCGAGAGTTCCCGGAGGCGCAGAACTTGCGCCTGCTCGAGGCCGCCGACCTCATGCGCAGCGGAAACAAGGACATGGCGCGCCAAGCGTTACGTGGATTGAGCCCGGAATTAAAGCAGAGGTTCCGCCCGCGCGCTTCCCAAATACTTATGAGGGGCGCATTCTGGAGGGCCCTCCTGAAGGCAATTTGGCGCCGGATAACCGGCGGTCGCCCCAAGAGCTAGGCGCCCAGGGAGGGTCGCCTACGAAGCCCCGAATTTCCGCTTCCAATCGTCGAGAATCCGCAGGGCCTCGATTGGGGTCAGGTTATTCAAGTCGAGCCCTTCCAGCTCCTTGAGCACCGGCGGCGGCTCGGCCTCGAACAGGGTGAGCTGCAGCTTCTGCGTCGTCGGCGCCGCCACCGGGGCCGACGACTTGTCCTCCAGCTCTCCGAGAATCTGTCGCGCCCGGCCCAGCACCGAGCCGGGCACCCCCGCCGCCCGCGCCACGTGGATGCCGTAGCTCCGGTCCGTACCCCCGGGCAGAACCTTGTGGGTCCAGATGATCTCCTCGCCGACCTCCTCCACCGAGACCCGCAGGTTCTGCACGGCCGTGGTCTGATCCGCCAGCGCGTTGAGCTGGTGGTAGTGGGTGGCAAACAGGGTCTTCGCGCCGATCTCCACGAGCCGCTCGAGAATCGCCCAGGCGATCGCCAGCCCATCGTACGTCGAGGTGCCGCGACCAACCTCGTCGAGGATCACTAGCGAGCGCCCGGTGGCGTGGTTCAGGATGTTCGCCGCTTCCGACATTTCGACCATAAAGGTGCTCTGCCCGAGCGCGAGCTCATCCCGAGCGCCGATGCGGGCGAACACCCGATCGCACAAGCCGAGCCGGCACACCCGCGCGGGGACGAAGCTCCCGATTTGCGCCATCAGGGCGATGAGTGCGATCTGCCGCAGGTACGTCGACTTGCCCGCCATGTTCGGCCCCGTAATCACCATCACCCGACCACCCTCGGCTGCAATGTCGGTGTCGTTCGGAATGAACGCGGCGCCCGCCGCCTCGACAACCGGGTGCCGCCCGCCCTCGATCCAAAGCTCGTCCTGATCAGAAAGCGCCGGGCGCACGTATTTGCGCCGGACCGCCACGTCCGCCAGCGCGGCATACACGTCGACCTCCGCGAGCGCACGCGCTGTCTGCAAGAGCGGGTGCGCCTGGTCCGCCACCCGCGACCGGAGCTGACCGAAGAGGTCGGTTTCGAGTGAAGCCGCCTTCTCCTCCGCGCCGAGAACCAGCGACTCATGCTCCTTGAG
>DATGIR010000502.1:0-3644 GCA_035295605.1 Fimbriimonadaceae bacterium
CGCACGCCTCTCGGCACGTACACGAACGAGCCGTCGGAGAACACCGCCGAATTGAGGGTTGCGAAGTAGTTGTCGCTGTAGGGGATGACGGACCCGAGGTACTCACGCACCAACTCCGAGTGCTCCTTCACCGCCTCCTGAATCGAGCAGAAGATGATGCCGAGCTCGCCCAGCTTCTCTTTGAAGGTGGTGACCACCGATACCGAGTCGAACACCGCATCGACGGCGACGCCACTGAGCCCGGACAGCTTGGAGTCGGCCGGCGAATGCCCCTCGGCGCCCTTCACGTTGAGGAGCACCTTTTGCTCCTCGACCGGAATGCCGAGCTTCTGAAACGTCTTGAGAATCTCGGGGTCGGCGTCGTCCAGTGAGTTCAACACCGGCTTCTTCTGAGGCGCCGAGTAGTAGCTGATATCTTGCAGGTCGATCGGCGGGTACTTGACGTTGGGCCAATGCGGCTCCTTCATCGTCAGGAAGTGCCGGTAGGCCTTGAGGCGCCAGTCGAGAAGCCACTCCGGCTCGCCTTTCTTGGCGGAAATCGTGCGAACGACGTCTTCGTTCAGGCCGGGAGGTAGCTGGTCGACCTCGAGGTCGACGCTGAAGCCCTGCTCATAGCCGCGGTTGGCGAACTGCTCGAGCAGCGCCGTGGATTGATCGATTGTTTCAGACATGGGTTGTCGCGAGCGCTCTCCCGGCAGCACCGGCTATGCGTCGCTAACTCCTTCTACGTCTATTGTGGCGCAGGGAGCTACTTGAGGGTTCCCCGTCTAGCTAGCGGGACAAACCTCGCGTGGCCGTCCGCGAAGCACACGTAATCCCCGTTCCTGTAGATCCCGCCTTTCGGCATGGCTTGCAGCTCGAACGCGGCGTTCCGAAAGGCCACGTCCGAGTCGAAGATCATCGCCGTCTCCTTTGGTGCTTCGACTAAGGACCTCGTCTTCCCGCCCAGGCGGCGCCGGAAGACCCACTCGTACGGGGTGTCCGTCGCCGACATGTCATTGCGAAGGCAATGGAAGTACGATTCGTCCTTCATGTAGGGGTCGATCAGATCCATCCAGCGATTCGCAACCGGCAGAACGTCATCGCTGTCGTATGCGTACATGCTGGCGCCCATCCCCACTTGCTTCACATTGGAGAGTTGAATTCTTCCCGCCCGGTTGGGTTCGCCGGCATGGACCGGCCACAAGATCGCGGCTGCCACCAGGATGATCGCTCCGTAAACGAGAGCTCTGACGAGCCTCGCAACGGTGCTCGGCGTCCGGCGAGCCGGGGTCTCTGCTGAGGCGCCCGTCCCTCGCGGATAGTAACTCGTCTCGTTCACGGGCCTACTGCCAGTGTACGACGACTACTTCAGGTTGACCGCGTCGACGGCCGAAACGCGCCGCACGTGGCCGTCGACGAACGCCAGGATGTTCCCACCCGTCTCGCCCGGCCCGAAGCGCGGAGGCTTCGGAAGCGTTTCGAGGCCCGAAGTCGCGTTTCGGCCACGCAGCGTCGAGTCGAACAGCATCACGCGAGAGTCGGGATTCTTGATCGTCGAGAGCGTCCCCCCCGACAGCGAGCTCATGAACGCGATTCCGTAGTCGGGCGGATCGAAACCATTCCGCCGGTTCATGCCCGGCGAGTGGAAGTCGCGCCCGTTCGGGTCGTATTTGCCGATCAAATCCATCCATGCCTCGGCGGGCGGGAAGTGGTCGTCGTTGTCGGCGACATAGGCCCGGACGGCGGTGGCCAAGTTATGCATTCGGCTTATCGCATCATTGCGGCGCGCCGCCATGCGCGCCTGGCGAAACACCGGGAAGAGCACAGCCGCGCCCAACGCCATCAATAGGACGCACGCGAGCATCAGTCCGATGAGAATGATCGCGATGATCGGCAAGCTGTTGCCGCGTCGCGGCGCTTTGTCCTGGGCGGCGTCAGCAATGGGCGACATCCTCATGGCATGTTAAGGGACGACGCCCTAAAGGTTATACGCCCGTAATTGCAACAGGTTCTGAGATGCCTCTTGGATAAGGCGTTAGACCGTGAATTTGGTCTTGACCGCCTTCATCGCGGCCTCGGTTCGAGAGTTCACCTGGAGCGCCTTCAGGATATTGCTCACGTGGTTCTTCACCGTCTTTTCGGCGATGCTCAGCTTCTGGGCGATGTCCTTGTTCCGCAACCCCTGGGCCACCAGGTCGAGGATCTCCGCCTCGCGGTCGCTCAGATCGTAAAGTTCGCCATCCTCGGTCTCCTCGTCTTCGCGTATGCGGCGAAAGTCTTCGATCACCTTGGTGGCGATGCGCGGCGTCACCTTCGCCTCGCCGTGCGAACCGAGCCGGATCGCCTCGATCACGTCCTGCGGCGTCGAGGTCTTCAAGAGATAGCCGAGCGCTCCCGCCCGGAATGCCTCGAACACGGCGTCGTCATCCTCGCGGATGGTGAGCACAACGACCGAAACCGTCTTCTCGCGGCGGAGCAGCGCACGGATGAGCTCGATGCCGTTCATCCTCGGCATGTTGAGGTCGGTCATCAATACGTCGGGCGGATCGCCCAAACAAACGTCGAGCGCTTCTTGGCCGTCCTTGCACACCGCTACCAGCTCGCACTCCGGCATCAGCGTCAACGTCTTTTGGAGCGCTGTCCGGTAGGACGCCTCGTCGTCGGCAACGACGACGCGAATCTTTTGCGACATGCTGCTTAATGATACCAACGCCTTATTCTTACGTTCGAAAGGGCGCCCGGTAGGCTAAAAGACATGGCGCTGCTCGAAGTTCGGGACCTCCAGGTTCAATTTGGTCCCACCCGGGTCCTGCGGGGAATCAGTTTCGACATCGATGGCGGCGAAACCCTGGGCGTGGTCGGCGAGTCTGGCTGCGGCAAGTCGATGACCGGCTTCGCTCTCATGGGCATGGTGCCGAGTCCCGGGGTCGTGACAGGCTCCATTAAGCTCGACGGCCTCGAGCTTCTAGGCCGGCCCGAGCGCGATTGGCGCGATATTCGCGGCCAAGAGCTCGCCTTGGTGATGCAGGATCCGTTCACGAGTCTCAACCCAATGATGCGGATCGGAGCCCAGATCGCCGAGGCGCTGCGGCTTCATCAGAACGTGAGGGCCAAGACGGCTTGGGACCGGAGCGTGGAACTGCTCGACCAGGTAGGCGTCCCCGCACCCGAAGCTTCGGCCCGCAAGTATCCCCATCAAATGTCCGGCGGTCAGCGGCAGCGGGTGGTCATTGCGATGGCATTCGCGGCCCAGCCGAAGGTGCTGATCGCCGACGAGCCGACGACCGCGCTGGACGTGACGCTCCAAGCCCAGATACTCCGGCTCCTCAACGACCTCCAGCGCAACACCGGCACCGCCGTTATGTTGATCTCGCACGACATCGGGGCCATCGGCTCGGTTGCGCACCGAATCGCGGTCTTCTACGCGGGGCGGATTGTGGAGACCGGGACCGCCGAAGCGGTGCTCCGGGACCCCAGGATGCCCTACACCCAGGCGCTGCTCGGCGCGTTGCCGACCGTCGGACGCGAACGACTCGAGGCGATCCCCGGCTCGCCGCCAAACCTGGCGAGCCTCTCACCGGGCTGCGCCTTCGCCCCCCGCTGCCCCCACCGCTTCGATCGGTGCACGGAAGATCCGGAACTTACCGAGGTGGCGCCGAACC
>DATGIR010000503.1:0-33691 GCA_035295605.1 Fimbriimonadaceae bacterium
CGACGCCGGTGCCGAGCGACTTGCTCATGCGCCGGCCATCCTCGGTGAGCACGGTCGCATAAATCATCACGTGGCCGAACGGCTTGGCGCCGGCGAGGTCGAGACCCATCATCGACATACGGGCCACCCAAAGGTTGATGATGTTGCGATCGGTGATCAGCAGGCTGGTTGGGTAGCGCTGCTTTAGGTCGTCGGTTTGCTTGGGCCACCCGAGAGTTGCGAACGGCCACAGGCCGGACGAAAACCAGGTGTCGAGCACGTCCTCGTCTTGGCCCACGATCGGAGCGCCCGCTTTCTTGGCGGCGTCCTGCACGTTCCGCGCCGCCACCGCGGTATCGTCGGCGGTGTAGAAGACCGGGATTCGGTGGCCCCACCAAAGCTGGCGGCTCAAGCACCACTCCCGGATGTTCTTCATCCACTCGATAAAGATCGCGTCGTACCGCTCGGGGAAGAATTTGATCTCACCTTGCTCGACCGCTTCGATCACGGGTCCGGCGAGGGCGGCCTGGTCGCAGAACCACTGCTCGCTCAGCAGAGGTTCGATGACCTCGCCGCTTCGCTCGCTCACGGTCAGGTTCATCTCGTGCTCTTCGACCTTCACGAGGAAGCCCTGCTCCTCGAGGTCGGCGACCACGCGCTTGCGGGCCTCCAAGCGATCCAGGCCCGCGTAGGCGCCGCCGTCCGCGGTGACGCGGGCGCGTTCGTCGAGAAGGACAGGCATCGGGAGGCTATGACGCACGCCCACTTGATAGTCGTTAGGGTCGTGGGCGGGCGTGATTTTCACGGCGCCCGAGCCGAAGGCGGGATCCGGGTAGATGTCCTCGATCAGGGGGATCTCCCGGTTCATCAGCGGCAGAATCAGGGTCTTGCCGACCTTGCCGGAATATCGCTTGTCGCTCGGATGGACGGCGACGGCGACGTCGGCGAGCATCGTTTCGGGGCGGGTGGTCGCGATAGTGACGTCCCCAGATCCGTCGGCGAAGGGATAGCGGATGTAGTAGAGCTTGCCCTTCACAGTTCGCCGCTCGGTTTCGATATCGGACACGCTGGTCTGCAGCACCGGGTCCCAGTTCACAACGCGTTTGCCACGAAAGATCAGGCCGCGCTCAAACCAGGCAATGAAGACGTCGAGTACTGCCTGGTGATAGGCGTCATCGAGGGTGAACCGGCTCCGGCTCCAATCGAACGCGCAACCGAGCTGGCGGAACTGATGCAGGATCGTATCGCCGGAAAGCTTGCGCCACTCCCACACCCGCTCGATAAACTTCTCGCGGCCGATTTGGGCTCCACTTGAGCCCTCCTTTCGAAGCTGACGCTCGACCACGCTCTGAGTCGCGATTCCAGCGTGATCCTGCCCGGGAAGGATGAGGACGCTGTCGCCGCGAAGGCGGCGGTATCGCCCAACCGCATCCTGCAGCGGGTAGCAGAGGGCATGGCCCATGTGCAGGGAGCCGGTTATGTTCGGCGGGGGGATCGTGACCGTGAAGCGAGGCTTGTTGGGGTCGGCATCAGGCTGAAAGAGCCCGGCCGCCTCCCAGGCGGCGTACCATTTAGCTTCGGTGGCGGGCGCGTCGTAGCGCGTCGGCATGTCGATATTCATTTATCCGCTCCTTGCCTTTATGTCGTAAAGGCTGGAGCTATTCTACCGATGTTTCACGTGAAACATCTTTCCGGGTGAAGAGGTCGCGGAGGACCTGTTCGATCTCGACCTCTTCAATCTGGACGTCTTCGACCGGCAGCGCGGCAAGAACCGCCCCGGCTTTGGCTGCCGTCTCGATCCGCGGGACCTCGAGGGTCCCGCTCTCGCCGTCAAATTCGACGACTGCCCCAAACCTGGCGAGCGCCGCCTGCTCGACCGGCGCCGAAAAGACGAGCTTGATGCGCCGGGTCTCCTGATACTCGGAGGCAAGACCGTGGAGCGTCCCCTCGTAAACAGCGGAACCGTGATCGATCACCACCACCCGGTCGCACAGCTCCTCGACGTCCTGCATGTAGTGGCTCGTGAGCAGCACCGTGCAGTTGTCTTCGCGATGAAGTTGTTTTATGAAATCGCGAATGCGCTTTTGGCTCACGACGTCCAGGCCAAGGGTGGGCTCATCCAAGAACACGACTTCGGGTGAATGGAGCAAAGCTGCTACCAATTCGCACTTCATGCGCTCTCCTAGGGACAATTTGCGCACCTGGACGTTTATCTTGTCGCCGATGTCGAGCGCGTCGACGAGGAAGTCGGTGCGTCGTTTGAAGCTCGCGGGGTCCACTTCGTACACCTCTTTGAGCACGAGGAAGGAGTCCCACGCGGGCAAGTCCCACCAGAGTTGCATCTTGTTGCCCATCACGAGGGAGATGCGCCGAAGCATGGCGGGATCACGCTTCCACGGCGTATAGCCCAGCACGGACACTTCGCCTGAGGTGGGGAAGAGAATGCCGCTAAGCATTTTCAGCGTGGTCGTCTTTCCGGCGCCGTTCGGGCCGAGAAACCCGACCATTTCACCCTGCTCGAGGCAGAGATCGATCCCCTTGACCGCTTCTACTTCAACTCGCTCGGGTGAGAAGAGAGCCTTAACGGCCCCCCACGATCCGGGCGTTCTCTTGGTCGAAACGTAGACCTTCCGCAGTTGATGGGTTTGAACCGCCGGCATGAAATTGATGAAGCAACGATGGACCGAAGTAGACGATGAGGGCGATGGGCATGGCTGCAAACAACACGCTGTCGATGCGATCGAGCAAGCCGCCGTGACCGGGAAGAAGCCTACCGCTATCCTTCACGCCGGCGCGCCGCTTCAGATAGCTCTGAAATAGATCCCCTGCCTGTCCCAGAACTCCGGCAGCAACGCCGCAGGGGAGAGAGATGGCCAAGGGCAACTTCAGCCACACACCTATTCCCCAGGCCGCAAGAATGGCGGCAGCGAGGTTGCCGATCCCGCCCTCGACCGTCTTTCCGGGCGATAGCTTGGAAAGTTGGTGCTTGCCGAGGAGCTTGCCGACGAAGATCGCGGCGGTATCGCCCGCCCACACCGGCACGAGTGCGATGAGGGCCGGGGTGTCGAACCGCAAGGCAGGGACCAGGCGCAAGGGAATGTACGTCGTGTGCAGCTCGTGAAGCACGACGATCGCGAGCAAGGGCATCGAAACCCAGAGGCCCCCAACATCAACAACAGACGAAGTCACCTTCTTGTTTCTTGCGCACAAACCAATTACGAGCGTACCAAGAAGGAACAGGAGGGCGGAAATCAACAGGAAGTCGGGAAGTTGGCGCGATCTAGCGAGGAAGACTGAGTAGAACGGCAGGGCTAGGCTGGCGAGGGTCAGCACCGGGAGAACTCGGCTCTGGCCGAACATTTGGGCCAGCTCATAAACGCCGATAGCCGCCAGGGCCATGGCGGCTATCGAAATCGGGATCGGGCTCGTCGAGCCTACGATCAGGAGGGCGAGCGGGATCAGGACGGCAGCCGTCGCGATCCGTTGCTTCAAGAAGCGGGTGCGTCTTCTACTTGGCCTTGGGAAAGCTGCAACGCAACCTGTACGCGGTTATCGCATCGCAGTTTCCGCATCACAACGCTCGCCAAGTTCTTGATGCTTTGCTCGCGGAGCTGCAAACGAGTCGCGATTTCGCGGTTCGGCAGGCCTTGGGCGATCAAACGCGCCACGTCATGCTCGCGCGGGGTGAGCCGGCCGCCGTAGGCGGTTCGGCCACGGCCATACGAGCGGCCTCCGACGAGCGACTCGCGCAGCCGACGAATCAAGACGTCCTTACCCATGCTCCGAGCGATCACCAGATCGACCAGCTTCGGGTTCGGATCTTCCTTCTGAGCGATCGCAATGACCTTCACGCCGAGGGCTCGAATTCCCGGCAACAGCGTAGCGTCGGCGGGCTTGATGTCGTCGAAGTCGATCAATACGGTCGAGGCGCCGGTCTGGCGCGCCGCCACGAGACAGGCTTCGAGATCGGCCGCCGATGCGACGATGTTGATCGGGCCTTCGCGTTCGATGAGGGCGCCTAAGCCCTCCCGAAGCAAGGGGTCGTGAATGGCAATTGCGAGTCCGCTCATTTTTTAATCTGTTGCTCCAAGTGTGACGCGCGCTGCGATGCTCTCAACGGCTCGCATGGGGCGCATAATCTCCCAACGTCAGCGCTCAATCACGCGTGTACTTCGATACTACTGCGTTCTTGGGGTCTCGTGCAACGTTCCCACGCCAAAAAAGCGGAAGGCTCGCAATAATGCAAGCCTTCCGCGCTAGGCGTGGTCCGAAGGACCCAGCAGTCGCCCTAGTTGACTTTCGCGGTTATCGTTGTCTTGTACGGCTGCTTCAAGCCGAAGTAATCGCTGATGACAAGAGTGATCGTGTACGTGTCGGGCTTCACAAATTTGTGCTTGATCGCCTGACCTGTAGCATCCGGCAAACCGGACGTGTCCGCTGAGAAGTACCACTCGTATTTCAGCATCGAAGCACCCGCATAGCCGGAAGCGCTTAGCGTTACCTCATCCCCTTCGGCGAGGTTCATGTCATGGACGCTCGGCTCACCGGTGATCGGGGTGCTATCGACGATCGTTCGTACGTCGCCAAGCCAAACACTCGTCGTCGCATCGCCGGAGACGGCGATCTCGCTGATCGTCTTGTTGGTTCGGCTGAACCCGGCGATCGCCTGAAGCGGAATCCCGAGCTGCCGCCAACCGTTCGATCCGGTGCTGATGTCGGCGGGGACGTAAGCCTCGCTTTTGAGACCGTCGGTCGTCGAGATGACGAGACGGAGGACCTTCAGCGTGGTGGTATCCACGGTCTTCATTCCGCCGCCGGCGCCACCCAGACTCGGGCCGCCCGAGCCGGGAGGGCCAAAACCGCCCGGAGGGCCACCAACGCCCGGAGGGCCACCGCCTACGCCAGGAGGAGGTCCCTGCGGCCGGCCGCCCTGACCTCGGCCGCCTCCGGGTCCAGGGAGCGGCGGGACTCCCGGAGGTCCGCCGCCCTTGCCGCTGGCGCCAGGGCCGCTGCCGGCGCCGCCGATTGAAGGCGCGCCCGGTCCCTTGCCTGCTCCACTCCTCGAGGTGGAGGTGTTGTCGGCCACCCTGAACGTGATTTGGAGCAGCGAGTTCTTGTCCGGAAACTCCTTGGAAAGGTCAGGGTTCCCGCCAAAGAAGATCTGGCCGCCCGAAAAGAGGTTATTCGTGGAGACGCGGATCGAGGTCGTGCCCTCGAAGGCATACTCGTCGGTTTCCTCGATCGTGCCGCTTCCCCATCGGTGAACCGAGATCTGCTGATCTTTCAGGCTCTTCGCCGGAGAGTACAGCACCGTTTCCGCCGAGGCGAACCCGATTGCGCCCAGCGCAAGAATCAAGGTTGAAATCGTTTTCATTCAAGTCTCCGAACCGGACGCTTGGAATGTCCGGTCAACTATCCGGGCGCACCCGTCTAATTGCCGTCGCGCGACCCGTTAATCTTTCGACGTCCAATACCACCCCGGAGATTACACCCATCGCGTCGGCAACTTCGAATCGGGCCGGCATTCCCGTTTTGAAGCGGGCCAGGACGATCTCCTTGCTCATGCCGAGCACGCTCTCGTACGGGCCGGTCATCCCCACATCGGTGATGGCGGCGGTGCCTCCGGGCAGAATCCGTTCGTCGGCGGTCGGAACGTGCGTATGGGTTCCAATCACGGCCGTTGCGCGCCCATCCAAGTGCCAGGCCATCGCAATCTTCTCGCTGGTCGCCTCGGCGTGAAAGTCGATGAGGCGATGGGGCGTCACCACGCCTTCGAGAAGCTGGTCGACGGCGCGGAAGGGGTCGTCGTAAGCATCCATGAAGACCCGGCCGCACAGGTTGGCGACAAAGAGCGTCACGCCGTCCTTGGTCAGTTCGAGCGAGCCCCGGCCGGGATTCCCAGCGGGCATGTTGGCGGGCCTGACGATCGCCGCCTCCGTGTTCAGATACGGAAAGATCTCACGCTTGTTGTACGCATGGTTTCCGAGGGTGATGGCATCGACACCGAGACCGAAAATGGACTGGGCGATGTCAGGGGTGATCCCTACGCCGCCGGCTGCGTTTTCGCCGTTCACGAGCGTGAACAGCGGAGTCAGCTCCTGCTTGAGCCGGGGCAGATCGCGCTGCAAGGCATCGCGCCCCGGACGACCAACGACGTCACCCAGAAAGAGAATCCGATAGGACATGGGTTACTTGGCGACGTCGGTCACCCGGGTCTCACGGATGACGGTCACCTTTATTTGACCCGGAAACTCCAGATCCGCCTCGATCCGCCTCGCCACGTCTTTGGCGAGCCGCCCGGCGGCAAGATCGTCGATCTCCTGCGGGCGTACGATGAGCCGGATTTCGCGGCCGGCTTGAACCGCGTAACTGCGCTCGACACCCGCGAAAGAGTTGGCGATTGACTCGAGGTCGCTCAGACGCTTGATGTAGTTCTCCAGCGCCTCGCGCCGGGCGCCCGGCCGCGCCGCGGAGACGGTATCGGCGACGATCACGATCACCGACTCGGCAGATGTAGGCTCGATGTCGTGGTGGTGCGCCCCGACCGCGAGGAGGACGGCGTCCTTCTCTCCGAATTCGCGCAAGTAGTTCATGCCGGCGATGGCGTGCGGCCCCTCCCACTCTTCGGTGAGTGCTTTGCCGATGTCGTGCAGGAAGCCGGCGCGCTTGGCAATCTCGACGTTGAAGCCCAACTCCGCGGCAAGGCCGGCCGCCATTCGGGCGACCTCGACGGAGTGGTCGAGCACGTTTTGCGCGTAACTGGTGCGGAAGCGAAGGCGGCCCATCGCCTCGATAACCCGGGGAGCGAGCCCGGAGACGTTCGCCCGTTCGGCGGCGCGTTCGCCGGATTCGCGAATCGTACGCGAAACCTCGGTCTGGGCGGCCTCGTACAACTCCTCGATTCGGCCGGGGTGAATGCGGCCATCGAGCATCAAGTTCATCAGGGTGAGCCGGGCCGTTTCGCGCCGGATTGGATCGAAGCTGGAGATGACGACGGCCTCCGGGGTCTCGTCGATGATCAGGTCGACGCCCGTCACCTGCTCAAACGAGCGGATGTTGCGCCCTTCCCGGCCGATGATCCGCCCCTTCATATCCTCGCCGGGAAGCTCGACGACGGCGATGGTGGCCTCGGTGATGTACTGGACGACGTTGCGTTGAATAACCTCGAGTAGGATCGCTTTCGCACGTCGCTCGGACTCGTGGTACGCCGTCTGCTCCGCGAGCTTGGCCCGCTCGGCGAGGGAGTCCCTGAATTCGATCTCGACCTCGCGCAGGAGCTGATCCTTTGCTTGGTCCTTGCTGAGCTTGGCTACGCGCTGGAGTTCGTCCTGGATTTGTGCCGCTCTTCGCTCGACCGCGCTCCGGTGCTCGGCAAGCGCGCGCTGCTCGGAGAGCACCAGATTCTCGCGCTCGGTGAGGCTCTCACGCCGAGCCTCCAAGGCCTCTTCCTTCGAACTGAGCTTGTCCTCTTGCTTGGCCAGTGAGGCCTCCTTGGATCGCTGTTCGGTTTCGAATCGCTCCTTGGCCTCCAAAACCTCACGCTTCGCGTCCAGGATCGCCGCATTCACGGAGAGCTCGGACTCCTTCTTCAACTGTTCCCGAAGGGCCTCGTTGGCCTGACGCTCTTGCTGGCGCGAAGGGCGCAGGAGAGCGACGTACACGAGGCCGGTGAGGGCGATGCCCGTCGAAACCGCCTCCAGGACGAATTTGATCCCTGCCGTCATTTCAGCCGCCTAACTCATTTTACGTGGCAACCCCGCATAAATCCGCGGGTAGCTTCGATGGATGGCGTGGGCAGTTCCGATAACATTGCTCTCGATGTCGCTCATCGCCACATCCGGAGACGGCCGCCCAGGGATCCAAGCGGCCGCGTTGCGAGACCCCAAGCCCGCGGAAGTCGACGCGATCTTTAAAGAGTTTGATCGGCCAGGATCGCCCGGTTGTTCGATCGCGGTGGAGCACAAGGGGAAGATTCTGTTCGCAAAGGGGTACGGCTTGGCTAACCTGGAGTACTGCGTTGCCAATACTCAGGAAACCGTCTTTCATGTGGCCTCGGTATCGAAACAAGTCACCGCGTTTGCGATTCAGTTGCTGGTCGAGGATGGCCGGGTCAACCTGGAGGACGATGTTCGGAAATACGTGCCCGAGCTTCCCGATTATGGAAAAGTCATAACTCTCGCCAATTTGATGCATCACACAAGTGGAATTCGCGACCAGTGGGATTTGCTGGGCATGGGTGCTTGGCGGATGGACGATGTGATCGTCGAGGGCGATCTTCTTCGTGCGATCTTCCGCCAAAAATCGCTTAACTTCGACCCCGGGAAACGGTTCCTATACAGCAACAGCGGCTACACCTTGCTAGGCCTGGTAGTCCAGCGCGTCACCGGCCACTCGCTCCGCAAGTTTTGCGATGATCGGCTATTTGCCCCCCTCGGCATGAGCCAGACCCACTTCCACGACGACTACAAGGAGGTCGTCGCAAACCGGGCGGTCTCGTACTATCCTCGGGAGTCGGGTGGCTTCGAGAACTCGGTGCTGACGTTCGGCAATGTTGGCGCCACCGGCTTATTCACGACGGCATCGGACTTCGTCCGATGGACCCGGAATCTCGTTTCACCTACGGTTGGGAGTCGTGCGCTGAGCGTCCGAATGGGGGAGACTTTGACTTTCGCGGATGGACGTCCCAACCGGTACGCG
Source organism: Fimbriimonadaceae bacterium (assembly GCA_035295605.1). Lineage (GTDB taxonomy): Bacteria > Armatimonadota > Fimbriimonadia > Fimbriimonadales > Fimbriimonadaceae > DAIDHV01. The sequence goes on from DATGIR010000503.1 coordinate 8,677, forward strand.
AGCGGACTGCTGACCGGGCAATACCGAGGCCTGAGGGTATTGGAGCATCTCGGGTCGGACGCCGGCTTCCGGTCGGACTGCTTTGTGTTCCCCGATCAGGAGTTCTCGATCGTCCTGTTCTCGAATCTTGGGACGACGGAGCCGGCGACGCTCGCACGAAGCGTCGCCGATCTCTACATGGCAGATTTGTTGGCGCCTGCCCCGAAACCGCCGGCCCCGGCGCCGGTCGACCTGAATTCGGCCAAGGAGATCGAGGGCGTCTACGAATTCGACCCCGGGCTGGTGGTTGGATTTGCCGTTCGAGAAGGGAAGTTGCGGGCACGGATTGGTGCTGGTGAGGCCGTCGAGCCGATAGAGGTTGGGCCCGGCGAGGTACGGGTTCCGGGCGTGGGAACCTGTCACTTCACCAAGCGGGGGCGGAGTGTCGAGTGCATCCTGACGAACTCGGACGTCGTCGAGGTGGCGCGGAAATTGAAGCTGTACGATTCGAAGTCGGAGCTCGGAGAGCTCGCGGGCGAGTTCTATAGCGAGGAGGCGGCCGGGTTCGCGCGGCTCTCGGTCGAGTCCGGAAAGCTGCACCTGGACCTGACCAAGTGGGATGACGATCTTGTCCCGCTGGCGCGGGACGTGTTCGCGGTGGGGAGCAAGATCGTACGGTTCGAGCGCTCGCGCAGCGGGAGGGTGGCCGGATTGACGCTTTCGACGCCCAGGTGCTTCGGCGTGCGCTTCAAGCGAATGGGCTAATCGCTCGAGCCCGGCTCGGCAAGGTAGCGCTCAAGCGCCGAGAGGATCTCCTCCTCGGCGAAGCCGCGCGAAGCAAGAAAGCGGTAGGCGCGGGCCCGGCCCCGGTCTGAGCGTTCGAAGCGGGCCAGAAGGGGCCCCAGGTTCGGCTCTTCGGTCATTTCGATAAGGGCAAGTGCGGCCGAATCGGCCCCACGCGCTTCCAGTCGGCGCCGCAACTCGACCGCGGGGACCGCCCGTCTGCCCTGATTTGAAGCGATAGCCTGCTGGACGGCTCGAGCGTCGTCGAGGAGGCGCCGCGAGTTCAGTCGATTGAGCACGGCGTCAACGGCGGCGGGTTCGCACCGGGGTTCCAAATATGCCCGGAGCTCGGCAGTGAAGAGGTCTCTCGCCCTCAATCGCTTGAGGGCGAGTTCATAGGCGGCGTCGAAACCGGCGGCACCTGGATCAGACGGCGAGCTCTTCTTCGTCCTCTACCTCGTCCGGATCAACGGGGCGGGGAACGGCGACGACGGCCTTCGCCGCGATCTCGGCGGTGAAGATCTCGCGGACCTTCGACTCGAGCTCTTCGAAGACGGCCGGGTTGGCCTCCAGGAAGGCACGCGCGTTGTCCCGGCCCTGGCCGAGCCGGACTTCGCCGTAGTTGAAGTAGGTGCCGGTGCGTCCAACGATGTTTCGGGCGGCGGCAAGGTCGAGGACGTCGCCTGCCTTAGAGATGCCGCGGCCGAAGATGATGTCGAACTCGGCCGTCTTGAACGGGGGCGCCACCTTGTTCTTAACAACCTTGACCTTCGTGCGGGCACCGACCTGGTCGGTGCCGACCTTGATCGCATCGCCCTTGCGAACCTCGAGCCGCACGCTGGCCCAGAACTTGAGGGCCCGGCCGCCAGGGGTCGTCTCCGGGTTGCCGTACATCACGCCGATCTTCTCGCGAAGCTGGTTGATGAAGATCGCCGCCGTCTTGCTCTTGCTGAGCGAGCCGCCCAGCTTGCGAAGCGCCTGGCTCATCATGCGAGCCTGAATGCCGACGAAGCTGTCTCCCATTTCACCCTCGATTTCCGCCTTGGGTACAAGGGCGGCCACCGAGTCGAGCACAACGATATCGACGGCGCCGGATCGGACCATCGCGTCCATGATCTCGAGCGCTTCCTCGCCGTTATTGGGCTGAGCTATGTAAAGCCGGTCGACGTCGACGCCAAGAGCCCGGGCGTATTCGGTGTCCATTGCATGCTCCGCGTCGACAAAGAGGGCGAGGCCCCCGCGCCGCTGGGCTTCGGCCACGATGTGAAGGGAGAGGGTCGTCTTGCCACCCGACTCGGGGCCATAGATTTCGGTAATTCGACCGCGGGGAAGCCCGCCTACACCCAGCGCCATGTCCAGGCTGAGGGAGCCGGTGGGAATAACCTCGATAGCGTCGCGTTCGTTTTGGCCGAGGCGCATGATGGCCCCCTTGCCAAAGGCCCGCTCGATTTGTCCGAGGGCGAGGTCCAGAGCGCGTTCGCGTTCCGCGTTTGCGGCGCCGTTTGTTGCTGTCGTTTTCTTCATCATGGGTATGTCTCGATTATCGCAGGCCGCTAGCCGCGTATACTTCCGTCTACTATAAATGAAGCAGTAGACAAATGTTCCAAGTAAAATTGCTAGGTTTGTAATTCCTCGCGATTAGACCGAATGTCGCGGATTGGGTCATGCGTCCTGGGCGTGGACGAGGCCGGACATATACTTCGGGCTGTCGTTTGGGTGCAACGCGGCACCCAGCTTTTCGCGGCCAAGTCGGCCGCGACCTACCCAAAAAGGAGAGACAAGATGGTCCAATCCTGGCGCTCTGGCGCCTTCTTGGCCGCAAACCTGCTCGGCGCTGCCGCTCTCGCGCAGCCCGTTAGCTTCTCGACAACGGAATCGGGGGTCTTCGACGAGACGACGGTGTTCGGGAGTTCCACGCTGGTGGACGCGCTCACCGTCACCGAGGTCGACCCCGGTCCAACTACCCTGACGCTCGACTCGTCGCTTCTGGTCGCGACGCAGTCGGACCCTGGCTCGCCACTTAGCGGCACGTTCTTCCTCTATGGGAAGCAGCCGACCGACTTCCTTGAGTTCCAGTTCTCGGGAGCGACGGAAGCGAGTATCGGACAAGGAACATGGCTCACCGCCAAGTCGAATCTGGTCGGCTCCGGCGGGGCTTTGGGCCAGTACGTCTCTGGAAGCGGCGATCTCGCCGTCTTCCTGCTTCCGACAGCTTCAAGCGGGACGGAGATTACGGGAACGTCCAGCGTGATGTTCGGCGGAGGCGTTTCGCCGGCGCCCGAGCCGGCGAGCACGGCGGCGATGGTTATCGGGTTGGTCGGTGTATTGGCGCGAAGGCGCCGCAACCGATAACGAAGCAGCGGGGTTCGGCAACGGGGCCGAGCCCAATTCGCACGGCTACAATCGCATGAACGCCGATGCGATTCCGACTGGTACCCCTCGCGCTTCTGGTCGCGCTCGCCGCGACCGCGCCAAGTCAGGGGATCACGATTCGGATGATGGGCGGCTCTTGGCAGGGCATTCCGCCCAAGGAAGCGTCCGACTTCCGCTCGATTTCCCGACGCGCAATCTTCGAGGAGTTCCACCGCCAGAACCCGGACGTGACGGTGGTGAATGCCGGGGGCCTTGAGATCGTCGGAGGAACCGACTCCGAGAGCGCGTTCCTGATGTCGATGGCGGGCGAGACTGCCCCGGACGTGTTCTACGTCAACTTCCGCCAGTACTACCAATACATCGATGAAGGCTTTTGCCGGCCTCTCGACGACCTGATCGCCCGCGAACCGGGCCTGCTGGATCGGGTCAATCCGACGATCCTGAAAGTGGTGAAGAGCTACGACGGACACGTTTACGCGATCCCGTTCTTCCAGGCCGCGCAGGCGCTTTGGTACAGGCGAGACATGTTCCTGGCCGCCGGACTGGATCCTGGGAAACCGCCCCGGACCTGGGACGAGTTCTATCGCTACGGGCAGAAGCTCGTGGAGTCCCGACCCGGGCTGAGCGGCTTCGTCTTCGGCTCCAGCCCGGACTCCGACGCTTACTGGTGGATCGACTTCCTGTGGCAGGCAGGGGGTGAGGCTGTGGTCCCGAGCGCGGCTGGCCCGTGGCGGTCGGCGATCGACTCGCCCCAGGGTGCGATGGCCCTCGACTTCTACCGGAAGCTCGTGAAGGATACGTGGGTCGGGGAGGACGGAAAGACGTACGGCCCGGTCGCCACGCTCACGCTTGACATCAATTCGACGAAGCGGGCGGACAAGGTGGCGATGTGGTTCGACTATACGAACGACCTTGTGCTGGCCAACGACGAGATCAATCCCGCGAATGTGGGGGTGGCGGCGATGCCGACGGGCCCGGGCGGGCGGCAAAACGAGATCAACGCCGGCATGTGGGCGATCAACGCGGCGGTCACCGACCCTAAGCGGCTGGATGCCTGCTGGCGCTTCATCAAGTATTTCGCGGGGGATGCGGCGGCCCGCGTCAACGTGAAGACCATGGTCGATCAAGGCTATGCCAACCTCTGCAACCCGGCGTACCTCAGGAAGTTCGGCTACACCGATGCGTTGAAACTGGTCGACCCGCAGTACGTGAAGGCGAACGAAGAGGAGTTTCAATCCGGCCATCCGGAGCCATACGGCCGCAACTGCCAGCAGGTCTACACGGTGATGGGCGACGCACTGGACCGAGCCCGATTGGAGAGCACCCCGTCGCGGCAGATCCTCCACGACGTCGCCAAGGCGATGGACGAGAAGCTGCTCGGCTACGTGGCTCCGGGCGTGATGGCGGCGCGGCGCCAATGGGCAGTCGGCATCTTCGTGTTCGCCGTGTGCGTCGCCGCCGGGCTCGGTCCGTTTCTGTATCGCTGGGGCAGGCATCACGCCTCGCAGATCGTGGAGCGACTTCCGGCCGGAACAAACCGCGGGCGAGTCTATCGTCTGGTCAGCCTCCTTGTGGCGCCCGCGGCGTTGACGATCTTCGTGTGGGCTTATCTCCCATTGGTGCGCGGTTTGGTGATCGCCTTCCAGGACTACCACGTGGTCGGGAAGACCTCGTGGGTGGGGCTGGACAACTTCATCGCCGTCTTTACGTCGGCGATCTTCTACAAGTCTCTGGTCAACAGCTTCGCGTACGTGGGGCTGACGATCCTGATCGGCTTCTGCCTGCCGATCTTGCTGGCCCTGATCCTCGACGAAATACCCGTCGGTCGAAGTTTCTATCGGACCATCTACTTCCTGCCGGCGATGACCTCGGGCCTCGTGATCGCGCTGCTGTGGAAGCAGCTCTACGATAAGGCGCCGACCGGCTTGCTCAACGAGATGTTGCTTCCCGCCATTCACGGCTTGAACCACTTGGTTAGCGCCATCGGGCTGGCGCCGATTCGGGAGACCCACGACTGGCTGGGCGATCCGAGCCTGGCGATGTTCGCGGTAGTCCTGCCCGGGATTTGGGCGGCGGCGGGGCCGGGATCGCTGCTTTACTCGGCGGCCCTCAAGAACGTGCCGCACGAGTTCTACGAGGCGGCCGATCTCGATGGAGCAAAGTGGTGGCAGAAGATATGGTCGATCACGTTGCCCGGGCTCAAGCCGCTGATACTGATCAACCTGCTCGGCGTGTTCATCGGAAGCTTCAAGTCGTTCGACAACATCTTCGCCCTAACAATGGGCGGACCGCTGAACGCGACCCATACGATGGGATTGGAGATTTGGCAGAACGCGTTCATGTTCCTGAAGTTCGGCTACGCCACCGCGGCGGCTTGGGTGATGGGGGCGATGCTCGCGGGGTTCACGCTGATCCAGGTTCGGTCGCTGCTGCGGATGCGGTTCACCACAGCGCGGGTTTAGGTGGGAACGTTCAGCTCGACGTCCGGCCAGGCAGTCTCGATGCCTTGGGCGTGAACCAGGCGCTGGAAATCGAGCCAAAGCGACTCGGTCTCGTACACCTCGGCGGGTTCGACTTTATGCGTTACGCAAAACGCGGCGAGGAGCCCGGCTGCCTCACCAACATTCCATTCGACCGGGTGCAGCCGGTAGCAGCCATTCGTGATATGCGTCACCCCCAGGTTCTTGCACGCGGGGAGCAGGTTGCGGATCCGGACCGGGATGAGGGCGCCAAGAGGAATCTGGAACGGGAGCGCGGGGATGTCGATGTAGCCGTGTCCGTTGGCGGAGGGGTGGAGGTCGATGCGGTAGTAGCCGACCCCGACCGACTTCGGCATCTCCGGGGCGCGGTCACGCCCGGGGTTGAGGTCGGCCGCGACCATTGGCTCGGTGACGGTAAGGCGGGTGACCATCCGGCGAGATTCGCGATGGTAGGGGGCAACCGCAAACCCGTCCGCCGCTTCACTCACCGAGCCCCGCGGTGTGAGCTCCGGATATCCGAGGCCACCATCGTGGCGCGGGGCCCCCGTCTGGAGCCAATAGAGAAGGCTCAGACCGAGGGATTTGGATTCCGCGAGCCGCTTTGACTTGACGCTGTCGGGGACGTCGATCACCGAGCCGCCGAAGTAGTCGTTTTGCGGCCAGTTCACGCATGTCACCGGCTCGGCTCGGGCAGCAGCGGGAAGGAGGCTCGGATCGACGATCTGGCGATAGGTGAAGAGCGTTGCCCGGTCTTCGGGATTTGCTCCTATGAGCGGGAGCTCGCGCGGTTGACCCGTGACCGGATTCGGGAACACGAGGCTCAGCAGGGGGCCCGGCCACCCAGGCGGTATATACGCTTTCCACCGCTCGAAGTCGGCCGGCCGCGCAATCCGATGGTCGCCGCCCCGATCGAAGCCAAGGGCGAAGCACCAAGTGAATCCCTGGACGTTTTCAGGCTCGGGCAAATCGGTGGCGTGCGGCTCACTGTGCTCGACGCGTGACTCCGAGCCGGTGCGATACTCTGCGCCGGCGAGGGGAAGCACTTCGCCCAACTCCGTCGCATCCAGGAAGTAGTGGGCATGAACTTCCTCCCGCCGACCCTCGGTTTCGATCGTTATCGACGTGAGGGTGTCGCCCCGCACGTTGGCCGCTGCCGGTTCGGTCGACAAGCGCACGTCCAGCGTGCCCGTGCCGCGCGCTTCACTAAGCAGGGAGTTCAACGCGGCAAGGCCGGTTGCCGGCGTATGACACAGGCGGCTAACCCAGCCGCCGCCCGGATTCAGGAACTTGATTGAGCGCGCTTCAGGGGTGGCTGCCTTGCCGAAGACAGCTCGAACCTTTTCGCGATAGGCACGATAGCGGGCCGTGCAGCCAAACTCCTCGATCCACGGATGCTCGTCGGGCGGCACCATCTGAGCGGTGAGCTGCCCACCCAGCATCGTCGTGGGCTCCGTCAGGATCACCCGCATCCCGAGCGAGCAGGCCGCCATCGCGGCGGCGCAGCCGCCGGCGCCGCCGCCGACGATGAGGACGTCGCACTCGAGGTCGGCCATGCGGAGACTCTACCGAAGCAGGCTTGGCGGGTTCACCACGTAGAATCAATCGATGGCTATCGATTCTCGCGCCTTCGAGCGGGTCGCCAAGGCTCTCGCCGAACCAACCCGGGTGGAGATGCTCAAGCTCATCTCAGCGCGGCCCGGGATAACGTGCGGGGAGATCGTGACCGCGGTCAGCGTGGGGCAGTCCACGGTGTCGCACCACCTCAAGGAGCTTGTGGAGGCGGAATTGATTACGGGAGAGAAGGACGGCCAGTGCATGCGCCTGCAATCCAACCCGGAGACGCTCCGCTCGTTTCTCGAGTCGCTCGACCCGCTTGCCCGAAGCTAGCGGTCCCGAAGGACTTGCTAACGCTTCGATTATATCGATGTATATCAATATATCGATCAACAGATCGGAGGAAGAACAAGATGGCTCAATTGAATGACAGGATTGCGGTGGTCACGGGTGGCTCACGCGGAATCGGCGCAGCGATCGCGCGAAGACTTGGTAAAGAGGGGGCGACGGTGGTCGTGAACTACGCGCAGAGCGGCGAGGCGGCGAAGCGGATCGTAGACGAAATCAGGGCGATTGGTGGCAAGGCGGAGGCGATTCAGGCCGACGTAAGCAAGCCGGAGGACGTGACCCGCCTGATCGATCAAGTAGTGGAAGGACACGGACGGATCGACATCCTCGTCAACAACGCGGGCGTAGCCGAGTTCGGCGCGCTCGAGGCGGTGAACGAGGATCACATCACCCGGCAGTTCGGAGTGAACGTCACCGGGCTCCTCCTGACCACAAAGGCCGCCGCGGCTCACTTTCCGGAGTCAGGGGGGAGCGTGGTCAACATCAGCTCGGTCGTGGGTGTGCGCCCCATGCCGAACGCTTCGGCTTACTCGGCAACCAAAGCGGCAGTCGACGCGGTCAGCAAGTCACTCGCCCGAGAGCTCGGTCCGCGCAGAATTCGCGTGAATTCGGTTTCACCGGGACCGGTTGAGACCGACATGCTCAATCAGGCCGCGGATGAAGCGACCCGAAGCTACTTCCTGTCGCTGGTACCCCTCGGCCGGCTCGGTCAGCCGGAGGACATTGCGAACACGGTGGCATTCATCGCCTCGGACGAGGCGAGCTGGATCACCGGCCAGACCCTGGGCGTCGACGGCGGCATCCAGGGCTAACCATCGACTTCCGCTGGTTCCCGACCGGGGCGTCGGGAACCACGCGGGCCCCTCACCGGTATAACCGGGAAGATGAATGTCGCCGAAATACACGGTCTGACCGTGCGATACGGGGCATTCACCGCCCTCAACAACCTGAGCGTCAGCATCCCCGAGGGTTGTATCGGCCTTCTTGGTCCGAACGGCGCGGGCAAGACGACCCTCCTCAAAACGATCCTCGGCTTCGTTGACCCGGCAGCCGGCGGCGGCAAAGTGCTCGGGTTCGATATCGCCACCCAAGGCAAGCAAATCCGGCAACAAATCGGCCTGATGCCCGAGCAAGATTGCCACATTCCCGGCATGACCGCGGTGACGTTCGTGGCGTACGCGGGCGAGCTGGCGGGGATGCCCAAGGAGCACGCGCTGCGCCGCGCCCACGAGGTCCTCGAATACTGCGGCCTCGGCGAAGCCCGCTACCGAAACGTCGAAACCTATTCGACGGGCATGAAGCAGCGGATCAAATTTGCCCAGGCACTCGTACATGGCCCCAAGCTGCTCCTCCTCGACGAGCCGACGAACGGCCTCGACCCCCGGGGTCGGGACGAGATGCTCGACCTCGTGCGATCCGTGAGCCATGGAAAGGGCGTCAACGTCATCGTCTCGTCCCACCTTTTGCCCGATATCGAGCGGACGTGCGACGAGGTCGTGCTCGTCATGAACGGGCAGCTTCGGGCGAGCGGCTTGATTAGCGAGCTCAAGAAGATTGAGGGGCACCCGTACGATGTGGAGCTGCGCGAACCGTGCCCGGGGTTTGCGGATATCGCGGTGAAGAACGGCGGCGAATTGCTCGACTCGCGATCGAACACTTACCGAATCATCGCACCAGGGGTGCGCGAGGACGCGGTCAAGTTCTTGCTCAAATGCGCGAACGAGGCGAAAGTGCAGGTGCGCGGCCTGATCCCCGCAGAGCGGTCCCTCGAAGACGTATTTCTGAACGCCATATCTGACAAGCCTACGTTCGATATTCCGGGAGCCGAGAAATGAGCGCTACCAGCCCCATCGCCGATCTCACCTACCGCGACTACGACGGCCCGATGAACTCGGCCGACCATCGGTGGTGGGCCATCGCCAAGATGATGATGCGTATGGCCATCGCGAGGAAGGGCTTCTGGGCTTGCGCTCTTCTCTCCGGGTGGTTCTACGTCGTGATGATGGTGGTCTTCTACTTTGTAGATGTCGCTCAATCGAGCGTTGGACCGGCACAAATCAACTACTTCAAAACCGTGAACTGGAAGGATCAGTTCGTGACGGGCATGTCGACGGCGCAGTTGTTCCTCTTCATCGTCGCGCTCATCATCGGCATCGGCACGATCGCGAACGATAACCGGGCCAATGCGCTACTGATCTACTTGAGCAAGCCTTGCACCAAGCTCGACTATTTGATCGGAAAGTGGGTCGGGATTTTCATTCCGATCTATTGCGTGGCTCTTGTTCCCGGGCTCGTGTTTTGGGCGTATATAGCCATGAGCTTCCGGGAGTATGGATCGGTGAGCAGCGCACCGTGGGTGCCGCTCCAACTGTTCGTGATTTCACTCTTCCCGGCGTGCATATTGGCGAGCTTATGCGTTGGGGTTTCATCGCTCTTTAATCAAGGGCGTACGGCAGGATTTACGCTCTTCGGCATCTACTTCATCGCCAATATCTTCACGAAGATGATGCAGGGAATGCACTTCGTAGCACCCGACAACCGATTCATAACCGACCTGTTCTATTCCTCAATCGACGGCCTTAGCTTCGGGCTCTCGAAGTTGGCCATGTTTACGGACGGATCGCTTCCGATGGTGCAGAAGGCGCAGGCCGGCGCCGAGATCGGACGTCCCGACGCTTGGTTCATGTTCCCCGCGTTCATCGCCGTCTGCGCGCTGTCCGTCTGGATCGCGTGGATCCGGATTCGCCCGGTCGAGGTGGTCGGATGATCGTTCTCGAGGGCGTCTCGCGGTGGTACGGGCAAGTCATCGGGGTCAACGATGTTTCGTGCATGCTCAAGCCGGGCTTGGTCGCGCTCCTCGGTCAGAACGGCGCCGGAAAGACGACGCTTTTGCGCATGATCACCGGGCAACTTCGACCCACGACCGGTCGTCTGACCGTTTTCGGTGAGGAGCCGTTTGCAAATCCCAACGTTCTCAAGCGCATCGGCTACTGCCCGGATGTCGATAATTTCTATGAGAATTCCACCGGGCGCGCTTTCATCCAGTTCCTAGCCGAGCTGGGCGGAATGCCAAAGAAGCTGGCACGGGAGCGAACCGAGGAAATGCTCCAAGTCGTCGGCATGTCGCACGCCGCGGACCGCCGCATCGCGGGTTACTCGAAGGGAATGCGGCAACGCATCAAACTCGCCCAGGCCATGATCCACAACCCCGACGTGATCGTCTTGGACGAACCGCTGAACGGCCTCGACCCGGTTGGACGGCACGAGTACATCGCGATGCTGCACTCGCTGGCGAATGAGGGGCGCCTCATCGTCGTCAGCTCCCACATTCTCTACGAAGTCGAGACGATGACGAAGTCTCTCTTGCTGCTCCACCGGGGGCGGCTTCTGGCAGAGGGCGACCTTCGCGTTATCCGTTCTCTCATCGACCAGCACCCGCACCGGGTGCGTGTCGAGGGGCCGGTTCCCAGGGCGATCGCCCAGGCGACGCTCGGGTTGCCCAACGTCCTCTCGCTCGACCTGCGCGAGCAAGAGGGCTACGTCGAAATCGAGGTCACGGAGCCGGAGATGTTCTATCGGGAGCTATCGGAGATGGTGCTGTCCGGCAAGGTCGAACTCACCGGCTTCTCGTCGCCAGATAACAACCTCGAGTCGGTCTTCCGCTACTTGGTGACCACCTAATGTTTCAGGCCATCTATTTGCAGGCAATCGGAGAGTACGCGCGGTTTCGACGCGTCATCGTATGGTTGGTGATTGCCTTGCTGGCGGCGATCGTTGCCTACATGTGGTTGAGGGTGAGCCCAAACAGCCTGGGCGTCGACCGGTATTCGACGGTCTCGTACATGCTCGTCTTTCGAATTGTCGGGTTTTCCGCGCTCTTCTTCGCCACCGCCAACGTGCCCGCGGAGATGGATCAACGCACGATCGTCTATCTGCTCACGCGCCCGGTTCCGCGTTGGATGCTGTTGGTGGGCCGCTATCTCGCGGCGGTCACGGTCGTGACTGTCATCGGCGTGGTTGCGGCGCTGGCGGTTTCAACAACCGCGTTCCAAGGACACCCAACTTCCAACCCACTGCTGGCTAGGGACCTGCTCGCGATCGTGCTCGGCGCCTTCGCCTATACGGCCGCGTTCGCGCTAGCGAGCGTGATGATTCCAGGTCGCGCGATGATCGTCGGAATCATCTACGTCATCGGCTGGGAGGGGCTCGTGCCGAACATGCCGGGCACGATGTATTACCTCTCGATCTTCAGCCACTTGCAAGCCATCGCCCAGCACCCCTTGAGCTCGAACACCAACCAACTTTTGAGCTTCCTGGCCTCAACGCTCGGCACGAACACGCTGACCGAGAGCGTTTCCATTCCGGTGCTCGTGCTCGTGTCGATCACCATGGTCGGCGGCGCGGCGTGGTGGTTTACGCAATTTGAGTTTCTGCCTCGCGACGCCGACTGACGGTACGCGATTTGCGTTACTTGCAGACGGATTCCAGTAGCCAGAGGGCGCATTCGAGCTTGGAGAGATGGCCGCTCTTTACGCTTGATCCGTCAGGCAGCAAAAGCGTCAGCTCATTCATGTCGCTCTCAAAGCCCGCGTCCGTCCGGCTGATGTCGTTCATGGCCACGGCGGACAGGCCCTTGGATGCGAGCTTCTCCCGCGCCTTGTCGGCGTGGTCGGACGGCTCGGCGGCAAAGCCGATGATCTTCGTGCCTGGCCGGGCTTTGGCGACGGCGGCGGCGAGGATATCGGGGTTGGGGACCAGCTTGATGGTGACCTCTTCGTCCGAGCGCCGGATCTTCCCCTTGGCGCGTTCGGCCGGCCTGTAATCGGCGACGGCAGCGGCGCCGACGATCACGTCCGCTTCAGGGGCGAGGCGCTCGACTTCGGCGAGCATTTCGTTAGCGGTCTTCACCCGTACGATCTCAGCCTGCATCGGCAGCGGGGCCGTACTCGGACCGCTCACGATGGCGACCTTCGCGCCCAGCAGGAGCGCCGCACGGCCCAGTGCCGCGCCCATCTTTCCGCTAGAGCGATTGGTGAGGATGCGGACGTCGTCGAGGGGCTCGTGGGTCGGTCCGCTGGTGATGAGCACGTTCTTGTCGTCGAGGAGCTGGCCGCGGCAGGTGACGGCCTCGACCGCCTCGACGATCGATTCGATGGAGGCGAGCTTGCCTTGGCCGTTATCGCCGCAGGCCACGTCGCCTTCGACGGGTTCAACGACGACGGCCGCGCGCCCACGCAAAATGCGTAACGCACCCTGCGTAGGGTCGGAGGCGTGCATCGTTGGGTTCATCGCCGGGGCGAGAACGAGGGGCGCTTTCGTGGCGAGCGCGAGAGCGGTGAGCATGTCCTCGCCGATGCCGTAAGCCAGGCGCGAGAGGGTCGTGGACGTGGCGGGGGCGACGATCACAACGTTGGCCCAGCGAGCCCAGTCGATGTGCGCCATCCGGCCGCGGGCCGGCTCGTCGAAGACGTCGGAAAGGCAAGCCTGGCCAGTGAGGGCCTCGAACAGTTCGGCCGTCACGAAGTGCTGAGCGGCACCGGTGAGACAGGCGCGGACCGTGTACCCGTGCCGCATCAGCTCCCGAGCCAGGTCCGCCGCACGATACGCGGCTACACTGCCGCAGACGCCGAGAATTGCATTTTTATCCATTGACGATGGCCTCGAGGTCGTCGACCGCTCGGTCGACGTCGGCATTCACAACGTGGTAAGCGTAATGGCTCATGCCGATGGCAATCTCGGCGTGCGCGGTTTGGAGCCGAAGCTTGATGTCCTCCGGGTCGTCGGTCGACCGGGCGCGGAGGCGCGACTCCAGCTCCTCCGGACTGGGGGGCAGCAGGAAAATCGAAACGGCGTCAGGGCGCTTCTCCATCACGCTGAGTGCGCCCTGGACGTCGATCTTGAGAACAGCAACTTTGCCTTCCGCTAATAGGCGTTCCATGCCTTCGACCGGTGTGCCGTACAGGTTACCGAACACCTCCATGAATTCCAACATTTCATTGCAATTAGCCTTCTCGAGGAACCTGTCGCGCGTTAAGAATTGGTAGTCCACGCCGTCGATTTCGCCGGAACGAGGGGCCCGAGTGGTGGCCGCGACCACGCGCTGAATCCGCGGATTGCGGCGCCGCCAGGCATCCAGAACGGTGTCTTTCCCCACCCCGCTGGGGCCGCTGAGGATGACGAGTCGGCCAGGCACCCGGGAACGGTACCCCTCTTTTGCGGTTCTAGGGTTCTAGGGTTCTAGGGTTCTAGAGTTCTAGGGTTCCACGGATGTCATGGGGTCAGGGAGTCAGGGTCGTCAGGGATGTCAGGGAGACAGGGATGTCAGGGAGTCAGGATCGTCAGAGGCGTCAGAACAAGAGGGCATGAGAACCTTCTCACCTTCTATCGCTGTAAAAGGGCGATCAGCCGAGCCGCGAGGCGCATGGGATCGTGGCGCACCACGTTGCTCTCGCTCATGAAGTCGCCCTGGATGACCCGGAAGCCGGTTGCCCGAATCCGGTCGATGTCCGGCTCGACAAAGTGCTGTCCTTCCTTGAGGTAGCGCTCAAGGAGCTCGGAGCTAGGCATGGCGGTGTTGACCACCACGTAATCGAAGACCCGCTTCTCGACGTTCACCTGCACTGCGGTCACGTGCTCGCTGGCGGCAAATTCGTCGCTTTCGCCTGGTTGCGTCATTACGTTGCAGATGTAAGCGCGCGGGGCTCGGGCGGTTCGCAGCGCCTCGGTTATGCCCGGCACAAGGAGCGTGGGTATCACGCTAGTGTAGACAGATCCCGGACCGATGCAAATGAGGTCGGCTTGCGCGATGGCGTCCAGTGCCGCCTGTTGCGGGCTAACGTCAGGGGGTTCGAGGTAGATGCGGCGTATCTTCCCTCCCGCCTTCACGATAGCCGTCTCGCCGCAAATCTCCTCTCCCGTGTCGAGAATGGCGCGTAGTCCCACGCGCTCGAGCGTGGAGGGTACGACGCGGCCCCGAATCGCGAGAACGTTCGAGGCCATGTCGACAGCCTTCTCGAAGTCACCGCGGGATTGATCGACCAGCGCGGCGATCAGCAGGTTGCCCATCGAGTGGCCACTAAGGGAGCCGGCCTCCTTCTTAAAGCGATGCTGGAACAGGTCGGTCATCGCCTTTTCCGCGTCGGCGAGTGCGACGAGGCAGTTGCGGATGTCTCCCGGCGGGATCATGCCCATGTCCTGGGAAAGGCGGCCGGAGCTGCCGCCGTCGTCGGTCACGGTGACGATCGCGGTGATGTTCGACGTGTGGACCTTAAGGCCGCGCAGGAGGGTGCTTAGTCCCGTGCCGCCGCCGAGGGCGACAATTCGGGGCCCTTGGGCCAGTTTCTGGCGCCGGAGGTAGACCTCACCAACCTTAGCCTCGCCTAGGGCGGGGTTGAGGGTCCGGATTAGATGCAGGACGAACTGCCGAATCCCCAGGATCAAGAAGAAGAGGCCGAGAACGAGGAACGCCCCACCGAGGAAGTGGGTAGCCAAATCGAGTTGGTCTTTGGGAACAACGACGGCGAAGAGATTGCGTGAGAGAACGTTGAGACCGGTGAGGAGCGGCCGGATGACGACCTGAAAGCTCAGAGCGCTGCCCACCAGGAAGAGCAGAATGCCCACCAACGTCCAGCCGATCGCCATTTGAAGGCCGCGGGTTTGGGCGATCAGGGTTCGAACGCGGCGATTCGTCATCGAGCGCCTCGAAGGGGCCGCACGGCCGGGTCAGCTTTCCTTTTCGTCGTCGGGCAGGAAAACGCCCAGCACGCCGTTGATGAACGAGATGAGCAGGCTCGCGACGAACGCGGCGATAAACGCGCTGAAACCGCCCTTCTTGTTAATGCTGAAGCCGAGATCGAGCGCGGCGGCCAATTCCAGAACGATCGCGTTGATGACAAGCGAAAAGAGACCGAAGGTGATGCAGCTCAGAGGAAGGGTCAGGAGCTTGAGGATCTTGCCTACGGTTGCGTTCAGCAGGCTCAATACCGCGACGCCGAGCAAGAGCAGGACAAAGTTCTTCGCGGTGGGCTCGCTAAGGAAGCTAACATCAAATCCGAGTCTCAGCGCATGGCTGACATACGACGCGGCGGCGACCGAGACCGCGAGCACGATCCACCTAAGCAGGAGTTTGCGCATCCCTTCCCAAAGTCATTATAACGGGGTCAGGCGTGCGCCAGGGTTCGGCGGCGCGAGAACCGGGCCAGAAGGCTGAGCCCGAGGATGAGAAGGACGAGAATGAGCGCTCCGGCCCAGGCCTGCCCCACCTGATCGTCGTAAGCCGATTGGGCGTAGCTGAAGATCTTCATCGTCAGCGTCGAGGTCGGCTCGGACGGGTTCGACACGAACTCGTCGTTACCGAAGGCGGTGAACAGGAGGGGGGCGGTCTCGCCTGCGATTCTGGCGGTCGCCAGCATAATTCCGGTGAGGATCCCGCTCCGGGCGGCGGGAAGGATGACGGTGCGAACCGTGTAGGCCTTGCCGGCGCCCAACGCGAATGCGGCGGCTCGGAACTCGTTCGGCACGAGCTTGAGCATCTCCTCGGTGGTCCGCAGGACGGTCGGGATCATCATGATCGCCAGGGCTCCGGCCCCTGCCCAACCTGAAAAGTGATGGAATGGGAGAACGAACGCGGCGTATCCGAAGAGGCCGATAACGACGGATGGGATGCCGTTGAGAACGTCGGCGGCGAACCTAATGCCGGCCCCGAATCGGTTGCGTCCAAACTCGGCGACATAGATGCCGCCCATCAGGCCGATGGGTATTCCGATTGCTCCAGCGATGGCGACGAGCTCGACGGTCCCGAGGATCGCATTCTTCAGCCCTCCGCCGAGCACTCCAGGGGGCCGCGGGAGTTGGGTGAAGAGGTTGAGGCTCAGCCCGCGAACACCCTGGATCGCCACGTACGCGAGGACGGCACCGAGCATGACGCAGGCAAACGTAGCCGCGCCGCACAGAACCACCTGCATCCCGACATTGACGATTCGGCGCCAACGAGCCAGTAGGGACGTGAGCGAGAGCCGAGCCGAGATGATCCTCAACGCGATTCCGGCGAGAAGGACGATCTCGACCGGGCCGCCGAATGCGGCGGGGCCGCGCGCTCGGAAATCGAAGTAGAGCTGAATCGCAACAAGTGCTCCCGCAAGGGAAGCGAGGGCAACACTTGCTACCGCGTCGAACGCGGCGTTGAGTCGTGCGGCGATGGGATGGACCGGTCGGGTTCGGTGGGCCAGCTCGCGAGTGGTGATGAGCAGAGCCCCACGCGCGAGACCGTTCACGACAACGGTAACCAGGAAGAGAACAAGGGCGATCTCGAGCAGCGCCGATCGCTGGAGGTCGTCGCTGAACGCCTCGTTGAACTGGTTCGCCAGGAGCGCGGGCATCGTGTAGCCCTGCTTCAGGATCGAGGCGCTGAGCTGGGAGTTGTTCCCGATCACCATCACAACCGCCATCGTCTCGCCGAAGGCACGGCCGAGGCCTAGAATGACGGCGCCGGTAATCCCCCCCTTCGCTTGGCGGAGGAGGACGTTCTTGATCGTTTCCCACTTCGTGGCGCCCAGCCCGACAGACGCCTCGCGTTGACCCGCGGGGATGGTGAGAAGCACTTCGCGGGTGATCGCGGTGATGATCGGCAAGATCATCACCGCGAGGATGATGCCGGCGCACAGGATGTTGTTGAGGGTCGAGGGCCCCCCGAAGATCGGGTTCGCCCCCAAGTGATCCACGAGCCAGGGGCTGACGTGAGCCTGAATGAAGGGGCAGAGCACCAGAAAGCCCCAAAGGCCGAAGATCACGCTCGGAATCGCCGCGAGCATCTCGATCATGAACCCGAGGGTTCCCGAGAGCCACTTCGGCGCGATTTCGGTGAGAAAGAGCCCGGCGCCGACGCTGATCGGTACCGCGATCAGCAGAGCGAGCGAAGACGTGATGAGCGTCCCGACGATGACGGGGAGGGCGCCGTAAACCTGGTGTTGGACGTCCCACAGCGACGACGTCAGGAAGCCGAGCCCATACCGATGCCGGGTAAGGGCAGAGTCGGCATAAAGCCGATACCCAACCATCACGATGATGGCGACAACGATCAGCGCGAAGACCAAGCTCGACGTGCTGAATGCCACCTCACCGAACCGCCTCATGGCTGCCCGGCGGGCTCGAAACAGCCCGGCCGCGCGCGCGTCAGGTGCCGGTGAAGAGACCATCGATGCTACTGAGGGCTGCTACTTCGTTTGAACCTTCGCGAGGACGTCGCTGTCAAGGCTCGTAATCTCGGAGGGCAGAGGCGCATATTGCAGGCTTTTCGCCTGGTCCTGCCCGTCGGCGAGCACCCATTTGAAGAAGTCGACCATTGCCGCGCCCTTCGCTTTGTCGGCCGGAGCTGCCGGCACGAGAACGTACGTCATCCCGCAAATCGGATACACGTCCTTCCCAGCTTGGTCCACGATGGAGGTGCGGTTATCGGCCTTCAGCGCGCTAGCCGCGGCCGAGACCGCGGCGGCAGTCGCTTCGACGGTGGGCAGCACGAAGTTGCCGTCGTGGTTCTTGATAGGGCCGTACGTCAGCTTGGTTTGGACCGCGTAGGCAAGCTCGACATAGCCGATGCTGCCTGGCGTTTGCTTGACCACGCCGGCCACGCCGTCGTTGCCCTTGCCGCCAGTCCCCGTCGGCCAAGTTACCGTCTTGCCTTGGCCTGGGCCGTTCTTCCAGGCCGGAGAAACGTGCGAGAGATAGTCGGTGAAGATGTAGGTGGTCCCGGAGCCGTCAGATCGATGCGCCACGTTGATGGGCGTCGAGGGGAGCTTCAGCTCTGGGTTGAGCCCGGCGATCGCGGGGTCGTTCCACGCCTTGATCTTGCCGAGGAAGATGTCGGCAACCACTTCGCCGGTTAGTTTGAGCCCGTTGCCGACGCCGGGCAGATTGTAAACGATCACCTCGCAGCCCGCGGTTACCGGGAACTGGAGCGTGGGCTTGGGCATGCCCTTGAGGTCGGCGTCGGTGAGGGGCGCGTCGGTGGCGCCGAAGTCGGCCAAGCCATCCTTGTAGTTGCCGATTCCGGCGCTGGAGCCGACCGCCTGATAGTTCAAGCTCACGTCCGAATGCTTGGTTTGGTAGCTCGCCTTCCAAGTCATCATCGCCGGATTCACGAACGACGAGCCGGCGCCAATCAGCTTGACCGGGCCGCCTCCGGGCGACGTACCGCCTGAGCCGGTCGACGAGCCGCCGTTGCAGCCGACGAACGTTAAGACAATGGCGGTTAGAACGGCGACGGAAGCGATAGAGCTAAGGAGCAATTTTGTGGGCTTCATAGAGTGCCGGAGGCGCCACGAAGCTACCAACGAAATGTTAAGAGATTGTTAAGAAGAGGCGGCCAAGAGGCGTTCCGCGTACCTGGCGAGCACGTCGTACTCGAGGTTCACGCGATCGCCCTCCCTGCGTTCCCGGAGGCTGGTGTTCTCGAGGGTATGGGGAATGATCCAGGTGTCAAATTCGCTCCTCTCGGGGCTAACGACGGTGAGAGAGATGCCGTCGATCGCGATGGAACCCTTGTCGATGAGGTACTTCGCAGCGGCGTCGGGCACGCGGAAGCGAAAGACCGTGGCGCCACTCTCGGGCCGGATGGCGACGACTCCGCCGGTGGCGTCGACGTGGCCCTGGACGATGTGGCCGCCGAATCGTCCGTCGGCACGCATCGCCCGCTCGAGATTGACTACCGATCCCGAGTCGAAGGAGCCGAGGGTGGTTCGTGCCAAGGTTTCCGGGCTGACATCGAACCCGACTCGTGTGCCGGCCGCCTTGACTGCGGTCAAGCAGCAGCCGTTGACGGCGATGCTTTCACCGACCTGGATCGGGTCGTTGCCTAGGGGGCGCATGGCCTCGATTTCGAGGGATCCGGCGCGACACGCGGTGACCCGACCGACCGCCTCGACGATTCCCGTAAACACGCGTGTCTTGTACCTTAGCGGGACCTACCGCTCGCTGGGCAGGACGATGCCGCGCATGATCGTCCGCTGCGCGATGAGGAACACAAGGAGAGTGGGCAGGGCGGCGAGGGTGAACGCGGCCATCATCACGTACTTGGGCGCGGTGCCGCTCAACTGGTAGAGGAAGACCATGACCGTCCACATCCGCCGGTCCTGGGCGACGAGGAAGGCGTACAGGAAGGTCCCGTAAGCGGCCATGAAGGTCGTAAGCGCGAAGTAGCCGAAGACCGGCCGGCTGAGCGGAATCGCCACCCGCCGCATCATGGTCATCTCACGGGCCCCGTCGAGGGCGGCGGCCTCGAAGAGCTCCGGGGGTAGCGAGTCGAAGAAGCCCTTGAGCATGAAGATCATGAAGCCGGACGCAGCGCCGGGTAGCACCAAGGCGGCGAACGTGTTCAGCAGATGGAGATTCTTCAGGAGAAGGAAGTTGGGAATCATCGTGACCTCGGCGGGGAAGGCCATGGTCGCGAGGAGGAAGACGAGGATCTTGCCGCTGGCCCGGATCGGGAAGCGGGAAAGAGCGTAGGCGGCCAGGCCGTTGACGCCCAGTGTGGTCACGATGGCGAGCCCGCAGAAGACGACCGTGGTCCAGAGCGCGTGGCCGTTGACGGTGAGGTAGCGAAGGACGTAGCCGTAGTTGCGGGTCGCGAACTCACGGCGCAGAGACCCGGCGGATTCGTGGACGACGGCGCGTTCGAAGGCTTCGATGGGGAGACGAACGCCGGCGGCGAGGGCAACTGCGTCGGCGGGCAGCCCTCCTCCCCCGCCCGCTCCGCGGCGGGTACTCCCCCCGGCGGGGGGAGAGATTGTGGGGTTGGTCGCTCCGCGGCGGGTACTTCCCCCAGAGGGGGGAAAGAGGGCGAGCCACCGGGCTTCGACGGTGTCCGTTCGGTAACGGTCGGGGAGGCCGCGGGCTTCGAACGCGGCTAGTTCCGGACCGTCGGCCGGCACCTCGAGTTGATCGAAGTCCTTGGCTCCGCCGCGAATATCGGCGGGAACGGCCGAAAAGGAGAACCGATACTCCGCTCGAACGAAGTCTTGAAACATCGAGCGAACGGTGACGGGGAGGCGGAACTCGATCGGAAGGCCGGTTTTGAAGAGCTGCCAGTCGTCCCACTTCCGGCCGGCTGCGGGCAGCCAATGGGGGCGGGCAAAGGCCTCTGTCGGGGGAAGCACCGTTTCGAAGCTCGTGTCCTCTTCGATGTAGGCGGCGTTCAGTGCTTCGATCGAACCGAAGCGGCGACGGAGCCAGGCTTGGTAAAGGGTGTTGAGGCGGCTGTCGATGCCGGACGGCGGCTGCCTGAAACCGGCGGTGTAGAGGTCGGCGGGCAAGGTGGCCAGGAACCGGCGATAGGTGTCGACCGCCTCACGCGTTTCCCGACCGCCGCGCGTGCTCCCGATCGCCGCGAGGTTTCCGGCGTATTTGTCGTCCACGTACTTGCGGTAGAGCTCGTCCTCGCTGGTCCAGTAGGCGGGCACAAGCCGGTTGTCGTTCTGATCGAGCGGCCCCTTCGTTCCGGTTGTGACCATCACAAGGAAGGGGTAAACGGTCGTGACCGCGCCGAGGGTGAGGAGGGCGTAAAGGAGGGTGGTCGCGAGCCTGGCCCGTGCACGCTTTCGTCCGACAACCCCGATCAGGCCCATAGCTGCCTGGAGTGTAGTCGCTGGTCGAGAGTGGGGAGTGGGGAGTGGGGAGTGGGGAGTGGGGAGTGGTGGAGTGGTGGAGTGGTGGAGTGATGGAAGGGTGGAATTGAGAGACCCGGTAAGAGTGCGGTGGGAGTCCGACCGGCACGCAAGATTAACAGGTAGCCAAGAAACCTAGTAAAATTACCTGGTAAACCCGCAATAACACCAGGAAGAACCCCTGTGAAGTTTGCTGTGATCGCGCCGGCCAGGAGGGCCAGAAGGGCGGTTCACAAAAGACATGGAGGAATAGCAAAGATGATTTCGATTAACACGAATATCGCGGCCATGGGTGCGGTCTACAACCTGCAGAACAGTGACATGGCCCTGACCAATTCGATTCAGCGGCTGAGCACGGGCCTTCGAATCAACACTGCCGCGGACGATCCGTCCGGGCTCATCATTTCGCAGAAGTTCCAGGCGCAGCTCACGGGCATCGCGGCTGCCATCAACAACTCGCAGGACGCGATCAACTATATGAAGACCGCGGACGGCGCGCTCGGCCAGATCGGCGCGCTGCTTCAGACGGCGGTTGGTCTCTCGGTCGACGCGAGCAACACCGGCGTCATCTCCCCGGACCAAGCCCTGGCTGACAACACTCAGCTCCAGCAGATCGCGGCTTCGATCACGAACATCGCGAACACGACCCAATTTGGAACGAAGTTCCTTCTCAACGGCACCTCGGGCGTCAGCTCGGCGATCACCAACGGCGCCGACATCTCGTCGCTCGACATCGGCGGCACGTTTAACGGCGTGGCCCTCGCTACGGGCGGCGCGGTCAACCTGACGGTCACCACTGCCGCGACCCAGGCCATCACGACGCTGACCGGCACCTTCGCGACCGCGGGCTCCCCGGTTGCTCACGCCGGCTCCTTTACGATCAACGGCACGACGTTCACGGCCACCGCCGCGGACACCGCTTCGACGATCGTCAACAAGATCAACCAGGCTTCGGCGCAGACCGGCGTCAGCGCCGTCTACAGCGGCGCCGCTACGGCGATCGTCCTCACGAGCGCCGAGTACGGCTCGGCCTCAACGATCAACGTCGCGGACGCAAACGGCGTCGTCTTGAGCGGCACCGGCGGCAGCGTCGGACCGATCCACGGCACCGACGCGGTAGCGACCCTGAACATTGCCGGCGGCGCAGCCGTCACGTTCACCGGCGGCCTCAACGGCAACGACGGCCTGACCCTGACCGACGCCAACGGCAATACGTTCCGGCTCACGAGCGCCGGCAACAGCACCGCCATCACGAATGCGACGGTCGGCCAAATCACGGTCGGCAGCGCCCAGTTCCAGATCGGGGCCAACGCCGGTCAGACGGCCCAGTTCTCGCTTGGCAACTTCGCCGCCAGCCAACTCGGCACCGGCGCGGTTGCGGGTCAGAACCTGAGCACGATCAACGTCCTCAGCACCGGCGCGGCGAACACGGCCCTGGCGGTCATCCAGAACGCCATCAGCCAGGTGGCGACCGACCGCGGTCAGCTCGGCGCGTTCCAGCAGGACATCCTGCAGTCGAACGTGAGCGTGCTGGGTGTGGCTCAGACCAACCTTACGGCGACCAACTCGCAGATCACGGACGTGAACATCGCCAGTGAGATGACGAACTTCACGAAACTACAAGTCTTGGAACAGGCAGGTATGTCGGTTTTGGCTCAGGCTAATAGCCAGGGTCAGGCGATTCTCAACCTGATCAAGAACGGCTAACCTCGGTTAGTTGGCTCATTCCTCCATAGGCCGGCGGACCGTTCCGCCGGCCCCGTTCTACCGAGGCGCCGAAGGGGTAGCCAGGCGAAGCGGGTGGAGGCTCCGAGACGGTCTCGACGCCGATAGAAGCGTACCGACCAGATCGTAGGGCTCGGCCGAGGAAACCCTGGCCCGAACGAGCGAACCAAGGGGACTCTCCCCTTCCAGATAGACCAATCCATCAATTTCAGGAGCATCCCGGAACGAGCGGCCCACGAGCCACCCGTCCCGGGATTCTTCGATTAAGACCGTCAGGTCGCGGCCGATCCACGCCTGGTTTTTGGCCAGCGAAATCCCCTGCTGAAGCTCCATCAGGCGGGCGTAGCGCTCGCGCTTCGCGCGGAACGGGACCTGCCCCTCCATGTCGTGGCTCGGCGTTCCCGGTTCCCGGGAGTACGTGAAGGCGCCGACTCGATCCATACGCGCCGCCGCGACGAAGTCAAGAAGGTACTGAAACTCGGCTTCGGTCTCACCGGGAAAGCCGACGATGAACGTGGATCGAATCGCAACTTCCGGCACGGCGGCTCGAAGCTTCTCGAAAAGCCTTAGGTAGCGCTCGCCGTCCCAGGGCCGGCGCATCCGGCGGAGCACCTCCGGATGGGCGTGCTGGAGCGGAATGTCGACGTAGGGCAAAACTTTGGGCAGGTTTGCGAGCGCGTCAATCACATCGTCGGTAAGCCGGTTTGGATAGAAGTAGAGGAGCCGGATCCACTCGACGCCCTCGACCGCGTCGAGCTCGCGCAAGAGATCCGGGAGCGTGAACCGCTTGTACAGGTCAAACCCGTATTGGGTTACGTCCTGGGCGATCAGGTTGAGTTCGATGGCGCCGTGCTTGGCGAGGTGCTCGGCTTCGGCAAGGACCCGCTCGATGGGTTTGCTTTGGTGCGGCCCGCGGAAGCTCGGAATGGTGCAAAAGGTGCACTTGTGGTCGCACCCCTCGCTCAGTTTGAGATAGGCGCTCCATGGGTGGCCGGGTCTTGCCCGGGACTCGACGGCGGCCCAACGGTGATGCGGTGGCTGGATATCGATAAGTTGCGTCGCACGTGATTGAACATCTCTGACGATGTCGGCAAAACGGTTCATCTGGCCAACCCCGATGTAGGCATCGGCGCCCGGTGCGAGCCGGGCCAGCTCGGCGCCCATCCGCTGGGCAAGGCAGCCGGCAACGACGA
Organism: Fimbriimonadaceae bacterium; assembly: GCA_035295605.1. Lineage (GTDB taxonomy): Bacteria > Armatimonadota > Fimbriimonadia > Fimbriimonadales > Fimbriimonadaceae > DAIDHV01. Next base: position 32,767 of record DATGIR010000503.1, read on the forward strand.
CGCGGCCCGTCTTGCCTTTGCGTTTGTCGGCAACGGCCTCGCGGATCGCCTCGATGCTCTCCCTCTTGCTCGCCTCCAGAAAGCCACACGTGTTGATGACCGTGACATCCGCGGTGGCCAGCCCGTCGACGCCGAATCCGGCGTCACTTAGGACCCCGGCGATTTCCTCGCTATCGACCTCGTTCTTGGCGCAACCGAGCGTGACGATGCGCACGTTCGGTTTGCCGGGGGTGGCCATGCCTTATTCTGGCAGCGGCTGGTATCGTGTCCGCCGATGCTCAAAACTCGCACGGGTTCGTTCCCCATCGGCTTTCGCCGCGGCTGGTCGGACTGGAACAAGAACCTCGACTCCATGCTCACATGGGCAAAATCTGAGGGCCTCTCGGTAATCGACCTTGGCGGGGATGCACCCGAGACGCTCCCGGTGGTCGAAAAGGCCGGCATGCGGGTGGGCTCGGTCGACCTGCAGGCATGGTCCGATCTTGCCTCGGCCGACGCCGGCAAACGGAAGGAAGCCCTTGCCAAGAACGAGGCCCTGATCTCCGCCTGCGGGGCGCAAAACTACTTCGCCGTGCTCCTCCCCGAGGACGCGAGCAAGCCGCGAGCCGAGAACTTCAAGCTGTTGATGGCCGGGCTTAACGAGTTGGGACCGATTCTCGACACGCACGGCGGCAAGCTCGTGATCGAAGGATGGCCCGGGCCCGGTGCGCTCGGCTGCACGCCGGAGAGTTACCGGGCGGTGCTCAAAGAGTCGTCATCGAAGGCGATCGGCATCAACTACGATCCGTCGCACCTCGTGCGAATGGGGATTGATCCGATTCGCTTCGTCGACGAGTTCGCGGATCGGGTTTATCACGTTCACGGCAAGGACACCGAGATCATCTCGGAGGGGTTGTACGAATTCGGGACCGAACAGCCGGCAACC
>DATGIR010000504.1:0-8928 GCA_035295605.1 Fimbriimonadaceae bacterium
GACGGCAAGCCTAACCGGGACCCGATCTGGAGCGGCCTGAAGGCTGCTCGGACCTTTCTCCCGGCGCTCTTGGCCGGTTCTGGCGAAGTGATCGACCTTCCACCCCACAGCTCGGTACCGATCGGCTTTCGCCGCCTTGTAATGGGGGACACGGCGAGCGGGTTATGCACCCTCAAGTTGGACGGTGGCGGACCTCCGTCGCTGGAAGTACGCGCTGAAGCCATCGTTCCCGTGAAGCTCGCGTCCGACTGGGCTTCGGCTATGCTCGATCCCTGCCCGTGGCACTGGGTTAAGCCGCACGGCCTGCTGAGCAAGGTCCCCGCCTCCTATCAAATCACGCCGCTCGTCTATTCGGACCCCTTCTTGGAGGCGCCGTTGGAGGCGACCGTCGGCAAAGGCGAGGCGACGGCCAAGTTTGGGGTGGAGGGTATTCCGCGCGTCGGCGGCGGTCGAGGCCTGAATGGCAACTACGCGGTGCTCCACACGTTCGACGTGACCCTGTCGAACCCGACCGACAAGCCGGGACATGTGGAGTTCTGGTTGGACGCGACCACGAACTACACTTCCGCCGTGTTTGCGTTTCCCAACCAGTTCATCTGGCTCCGGCCAGTGCAGCAGCACCAGTCGAAGCGGTTTCTCTCCATTCCACTCGCGGCCGGCGAACATCGGTCCTTCAAGGTCAGAACGATTCCGATTTCCGGCGGATGGTATCCGGCGACCCTCCGCCTCGAGCCGCTCGAGGATTCCTGACCTTGCGAACGATCCGGCTCGGCGGCTCGTACAATAGCCTCACGTGAGGCCATCTTATCAACAGATCGCGGAGCTTTTCGCGCTGCCGCTCGGACCTGGCGAGCCGGCGCCCAAGGAGGCATCCAGGGTCGCGGGCAGGGACGCTGATGAGAGCGAACAGTTGGGCCGCGCCTGCCTTTCGGACGGGGACTTCGAGGCCGCAATCGACCACTTTCGCCGGGCCGTAGAGCAACGCGGCGGCGAGGAGACGCACAGCGTGATGCTCGACCTCGGCAACGCCTACGAGTACGGCGACCGTGCGCCGCAAGCCTATCGACAGTATCTCAAGGCTGTCAAGGCTAAGAAGGACAACCCTGAGCCGCTGGTTGGAATCTCGGATCTTTACAAACGGCATGGCCGGTACCGCGAGGCGATCGAACACCTCCAGACAGCCCTCGAACTGGAGCCCGAGAGCCCGTTTCTGTTGTTCAAACTGGCGGAGACGTTACGCTCGATGGGCGAGCCGACGCGGGCCTTGGCGGCGGCTCTCGCCGTCATTCAGATCAAACCCGAGGAGCCCTTCTATCACTATTGGATCGGCGACCTCCTGATCACGCTGGGACAAGATTCCGACGCGATCGAGGCACTCCGCGCCGCAATCGAGCTCTCCCCTGGAGACGACTTCCTTTATCTCCGGGTGTCCGTCCCGTTTTGGCGCAGCGGGCGCCGATCGGAAGCCATCAAGGCGATCAGGCTCGCGAGCGATCTCGACCCGGAAAAGAACGTTTACCACGGGCTTTTGGAGGCGATGCTTACCGAGATGGGACAGATTGAAGAGGCTGACTTGGAGTCGGCACGGGCCGATCAGATGGATCGATACGACCACGACACCCTGTCACGCGCCTTGGCCGAGATGGGAATCGAAGCTTAAACGGCGTCTGGCGTCGGTCGCCACCGCATCAGGTGGTAGATGCCGGAGTTTTCGATGACCTCGAAGCCCAGGCGGTCGTAGAGCCGCATTGCCGGATTGAAGATTTCGACGTTCAACGTGAGTTCCAGCCCGGAGGCGGCCGCCCTGGCCTGCAAGCGGCGCACTCGATCCGCACCGATCCCGTGGTTCTGGTAGTCCGGCAGGAGGGCGAGATCGACGAGATGAAGCACGTCCGTCTCCCGCACGGCCTCATAACCCACGGGAAGTCCCGCGTGCTCGAGGATCACGTACATTGTTTCCGGCAGCGCCTCCGCGTAGTAGGTTCGCATCGCGCTGAACTGTTGATCCAGAAGGGCTTCCAGCTGATCGCGCGGCAATCCGGCCGGAGCGAACTCGGGTTCCCGTACGGAGAAGAACAAGAGGCGCAGGAACGGCTCGTCACCGGGAACGGCCGCTCGTTCGTTCACGTGCTCCGGCCGAATCACTCGCTGAGTGTGATCAACACATACGGAAACGCGGCGGGCTGCCCGTCTAGAGTTACGATCGGGGCATCCGGTGAAGCGGTCAGTACGAACTGGCCCGCCGCCACCCTCGCGTCAGTTAACAGATAGGTTCCAAACGCCAGCTTCGGGCCAGGCGTCGAGTCCGCGTGCAGAGCCAAAGGCGTCAGCGTATCGCCATCCGTGATGCGCAGCGACAGTCCTAGAGGGGTGGCGACCGGGGCGGGGAAGGCGACGGCCTTCTGACCCTGCGGCTTTGCCGTAAAGGCCTCAAAAACGCCGCCTGGCATCTGCACGTCGATGGCGGCAATGCTAGGACTGTTGCCGAAGCCCTCGATTCGAACGTTCACTTCGTCGCTATTCAGGATCGCGGGCGCCACATTTGCGGCCGGAACGAAGTTGGTTCCGTTCCAGAAGAGAAGGACGAGCCCAGGGCCGGCAGAGCCCGACCCAACGCCTTGTGCCAAGCCGCCGGTCGGCAGCAGACCAAGCGTTCCCGCCCCGAAAGCCGATGCAGCGGTTGCGAGAAACTCTCTGCGTCGTACCCTCATTGCTCCGTTCGACATCTTGTCTCCTAGTTTCGCGACGGGAAAATCCCCTGAAGCGCAATGCAGAAAGTCAGCACCAAGAAGGGCTGCATGTTGTTGTGGGGTTGCCCACCGGCCGCGTTTCCGATCACTTGTGGCGCGGCGGTGGAGTTCGACGACGTGGCGTAAATGGTTTGAAGCCTCGGATTACCGGGCGGAACACCGAAGGTGCTGGAAACCGGGTTCACCGAGTTAGCCGTTCCCCCAACTTTGAGCGTATGCGCGTGAGCCGGAAGCTCCTGCGTCGTCAGGGTATGGGTGGGTTCGCCACCAAGGGCGCCTTGAACAAAGGAACTGTCCGCGTGTAACGCGACGTTCCCCTGCAGATTTGGCAACTGAAAGGTTGAGGTGCCGTTTCCACCGTACATCGTGCCAAGCAGCGCAAATAGGGCCTGATTCTGGTTGATCGGAAGAGTCTGTCCGTCGCAAAACGCCCAACCCTTGGGTGCGAAGTTGAATGAAAAGACTCGGACCTCTCCAAGAAATGGGGTAGCCATAGTGTCTCCTTACGCCCTCGAAGGGAAGATGCCCTGTAGCGCGATGCAGTAGTTCATGACGAGGTACGGCTGCATGTTGTTATGCGGCTGGTTTCCCCCGGTCAGTGTGAGCGCTGACGCGCTCAACTGTTGGGGCCCCGGTAGCGGGGCGTAGGTCGACCGCGTGGTCACGGCGGGAAGCGCCGCGACGGGACTGGGAGTAGTCGCATTGCTCTTATCGCAATTGACCGGGTGGGTGTGAGCCGCCAATTCGTTCAAGGTCAGCGTGTGCGTGGACTCCCCCGAACTCTCGCCGATGTCGCGCGGCGTTAAGCCGGCGCCGCTTCCAAAATCCATCGCGGCCATACCCTGGAGGTTTGGGAGCGCGAAAGTCGACGTCCCGTTCCCACCATAGAAGGTTCCCAGCAGGGAGAAGAGAGCCGTGTTCTGAGCGATGCTTAGGAGTTGTCCATCGCAGAGCGCCCAGCCCTTTGGGGCGAAGTTGAAGCCGACTATCCTGATTTCACCAAGAAATTGATCTGCCATTGGATTCCTTAGCTCGGGGAAGGGAAGATCCCAAAGAGCGAGAAGATGTAGTTGATGGCGAGGAATGGCTGCACATTGTTGTGAGCCTGGGACCCGCCGGTACTCGTAGTCGCTCCACCGGATGCGGTGATACTCGTCGGCGTCACATAGGTGTTGCCGAGCGCGAGTGGGGAAGTTGCCACGATGTTCCCGGCCGGGTTGTTTGTGGTGCCGGGCTGCGAATTCACGTTCAACAAATGGTTGTGAGTCGGTATTTCAGCGCTCGTGAGGGCTGCCGTTTCAGAGCCCGAGGACTCGCCAATTACGAACCCCGAGCCGAACCGAGACGTGCCCTGGTGAATCGGAACCCGGCCCTGAAGGTCCGGCAATCGAAAAGTGTTAATGCCGTCGCCTCCATAGGTAGTCCCGATCAGGTTGAACAGTGCCTCGTTCTGGTTGATCGGGATCAATGCCCCATCGCAGAACGACCAGCCGACCGGTGCGAAGTTGAATCCAACGAGCCTGATTTCACCTATATAGGGACTTGCCATGCCGCTACTCCTTAACTGAAGATCGCTTGGTAGGACCGGAGGCCGTCTCGCTCGCCGATCGGGACGATGAAGATGTCCAGTTCCGACATCGCCGCGATCGCAAAGCGATAGGTGCCCTGGCCGAGGGGCGCTGTCGCGGGGCCCTCGAAAATCAACGAGAACGGCTCCCGGTTCGCGGGGTGATGTTTCGGCAGCGACGTGACTTCCGCCAGCCGAAGCGTTCCGATGGCTTCACCGTTGACCGGATCGCTTACCCCGACCGAACGGTCGAGAAAGGGCGAGAACACGTCAAGCGAAAGCTCGGCGAGCGCGCTCCTCACGCCATGCCTCGACGCCGGCGAAGAAAACGGAGACCGAAGAGGCCCAAGCCGACCAAGGTCGCCGGTTCTGGCGCGGGCGCAACCGCGAAGTGATCCAACAAGAGCCCTGAGTTGACGCCATCATCAGGCGCACCGGCGAGGACCGAGTGAGCAACGCCGAGTCCAAGGATGTACGTTCCGGACGCCCCCACAGTGAAGGAGAACGTCTGGTAACCGGTTTCAGAGATGAACGGATCGGTGGCCGGTGTGATCTTGAAATTGGTGAGGAACCCTCCCGGAGCGTTCGGATCATTGACGTAGCCGTCAAAGGTGTCGGCTAGTTTGACGATCTGGGCGTTACTCGAATTGCCCGAGGGGGACAGGCTGAAGAACGAGAAGTCGTTCCAATTCTTGTTCGGGGCGATCGAGTTGGACGTTCCGTCGTTGTACGTCTGGTTTGTGAGGAAGTCCCAACTGAAGGAGAGTTTTTCGCCGGCAAAGAGCGTCACCGTCTGCGCGAGCCCGGTGGCCAAGGCAATTCCGCTGCCGTTGAAAGTCGCCAGCGACCCGTTGACGAGGCCGAGCCCGGCCTCAACTTGTGCTTCCGTGTCCCCGGTGCCGGGGAGAACATTTGAGTTCACGGTGCCGTCGGTTGCGGAGGCGAGCAGCGCCTGATTGACTCCGTCGATCGGGCCCGATCCCAGCGAGGATCCCTCGATCTGCGCATCCCCGTATGTGTTCCAAAGGTGGAAGTTGGGCGAATCCTCGAATCCAGGATTTCCGACCTGCGCGAACGTTGCAGCCGGCAAGATTGCAACGGCCAACGCACATCCCTTAACTCTCCCAATCATTAGCACCCCCGGTCGTCCCGCAAATTTGCGTGACAAAATCGACCGCTTCGCGTGACAGGATATCACACCGTCACCGGGGTGGCACCGGAAAACTGCGGAGATTTAACGCATGGCGTTAACTCCGGCCCTGTGAATCTACACCCATCGCTCCGGGTGGGCTGAGGACATCGATGAGGTCGGAATCTTCGAGGGTTTCCACGCCGTGGCGGCAGCCACTCGGCAGGACGAGAATGTCGCCGGGCTTCGAGATGTACTCGTGTTCGTCATCGTCGAGCCACCATTTCTGGCTGCCCGAGAGCACGATGGAGATCTGTTCGCTTGGATGGCTGTGAGGGTTGACGATGCATCCCTTATCGAGATGAATCTTCGCGACGAGCGCTTTGTCACCGAATACGCGGGTGCGAAGCAGCCCCGCGACCGGCGCGTCGGACTCGGCCGTATCCCACCGATGAATCTTCGCCTTCATGATTGGAGGCTACCGGTTCTGGCGACCTGCGAGGGTCCGGGCCCGCACGGCTGTGCCGTTCAGGTCCGGCCGCGGCTGATCCAGCTTCGAATGCCTGAGGCCTTGTCGACCCGCTGGTATTGAACCATGTGGTACTCGCCGCGCTGAACCGAGACCATTTCAACTTCTTCCGGATCGCATCCGAGCTCGAACTTGGCGAGGAAGTGCGCGATTTCCTCGTCACTGGGGAGGTCGTCGGCTCGCTCATTGGCAGAGTAGGAGTCCAAGCGGCGGAATCCCATGCGCTCAAGAAGGAAGTTGTATTCGATCTCCCGCTTTACTCGGTACTTGGCCGGGGTGGTGACAGGGACGTTCTCGACTGATTCACCCGATCCGGGCGCGGATCCGATGTCGTCACCGGCGCCGTTTCTCGCCGCCGTCGGTCTCGGGGGCTCGGTGCGTGGCGCCGACGTCGAGGGCGCGGCGGCGGACTTCGCCTTGGCCGCCGGCTCGGGCGGGTCACCTTGAATCGCCGACCTCAGACCGGTGAGGAGTGCCTGATGCTTAGCCTCGGCCCCATGAACGGCCAATCTGAGACTCGCGATGTCCGAGCGTAAAGTGGCGACGTCCGACCGGAGATTGGAGACGTCGGCGCGAAGAGCGTCCAATTCGCGACCTTGGCTTTCTACCATTCCCTGGATCGAACCGACCAACTGAACCGCGGCGCCGGAGGCTTCCGAACTGTGCGCCTCCAGGGCGTCGATACGCTTGCCGATCGGGTCGAGCTTGGCAGCGAGGTCCTCACCCTTCTTATCGGAAACGCGCTTGCCAAGTTCGGCGACGGTCGTCTCAAGCCGGTCGGTAGCTCTCGCGGTCTCTCCAGCGGCGGCAGCGAGCCACTCGATGGTGAGGGCGGTCTTGCTGAGGTCGTCAAGTCGCAAGGCGCCGGCGCGCGAGCGCAACTCTTCCTTGAGATCGCTTACTTGGGCTTGGGCGATGGAGGCCGAAGCGGGATCGGACAGACGATGGGCCGAGACGTACAGTCTCAGGGCATCGGCCGGCACTCCGAGCTCAGTCGCGGCCTGCTCGATCGGGATTCCGCTGGCGTTCTTCTCCATGGGCGCAGTTTAACCATCGGCGCGCTCGATTCAAGTGGTTAGGTCAATCGAAATCGGCGCGTCCAAGTTCCGGAATCGCATTCGGGGAAGGTTTCATCATGGGGAAGAGGAGGATCTCGCGGAGGTGCTCGGCGCCGGTTAAGAGCATCACGAGACGATCGATACCGATGCCGCATCCCCCGGTCGGGGGCATGCCGGTCTCAAGTGCGAAGATGTACTCCTCGTCCATCGGATGAGCCTCGTCGTCACCCTTGGCTCGCTCACCGAGTTGCTGCTCAAACCGCTCCCGCTGGTCGATCGGATCGTTTAGCTCGCTGAACGCATTGCAGAGCTCGCGTCCGAAGGCATAACCCTCAAAGCGGCGGGTGATGCCGGGCCGGTTAGGGTCTTTCTTCGCGAGCGGACTGGTTTCGATCGGATAGCCGACAACGAACGTCGGCTGCTGTAGCGTCGGTTCGACGAAGCGCTCGAGCAGCTTTTCGATGATTCCGCCGAGGTTGTTCTCCTTGTCCACGGGCAACCCGACGCGTTTCATCGCGGCCCGAGCAGATTCAAGCTCGTTTAACTCGGCCGGTTTGATCCCGCACTGAGCCTCAATCTCAGTCAGGAGGTCGACGCGCGCCCACGGCTTGCCAAAATCGCAGCCGCCCACCTTGGTGCTGCCGAAGACCTGCTCCGTGACGTACCTGACCAGCTCCTCGACCCGGCCCATCATGCCCTCGAGGTTTGTGTACGCCTCATAGAATTCGAGCATGGTGAACTCAGGGTTGTGGCGGTTGCTCACCCCTTCGTTTCGGAAAACCCTCCCGATCTCGTACACGCGCGGCACGTCCCCGCAAATGATCCGTTTGAGATAGAGCTCCAGCGAGATTCGGAGCTTGACATCCAACTCGTAGGCGTTGTAGTGGGTTTGAAACGGTCGAGCCGCGGCGCCCCCGGCCTCAACCTGTAGCATCGGAGTCTCGACCTCAAAGTAGCCGTTCCCATCAAAGTAGCGCCGAACCGCAGAGACGATTCGTGAGCGGTCGAGCAAAAGCTTGCGCGCCTCCGGATTCGCAATGAGGTCCAAGTGCCGGTGACGGTACCGCTGGTCGACGTCGGACAGCCCGTAGAATATCTGGCCGTCCTTCTCCTTGCCGATCGGTGGCGGGATCAAGGACTTGCTGAGCGGCGCGAGCGTACGGACATGGATGCTCCTTTCGCCCGTTTTGGTAACGAACAGGTCACCGGTCACGCCGAGGTGGTCACCAAGATCCAGAAGGGCGACCGCCTCCCAATCGTCCGCGGAAAGGTCGTCCTTGCGAAGATAGACCTGGATCTTGCCGTCGCCGTCGCTCAGGTGCGCGAAGGCCGCCTTGCCCATGATGCGGAGGGAGACGATTCGGCCGGCGAAAGCTACCCTCAGACCCTCTTCGAACTTCTCGATCATCCCGTCGGCCGAGTGAGTCGAATCGAACCGCTCGGTGAGGAATGGGTCTTTACCGAGCGCGCGAAGCTTCCCCAGCTTCTCGATCCTGAACTCGCGGATCGCTTCTTCACTCATGAGGCGTGGATTGTACTTCGCGGAAGCGAGACACCCATATAAACAACGCCGGGAAGTGGATTCTCGTAGTAGGCGGCGCGGTCGTCGAAACCTAGCTCGCGGTACAGCTTGATCGCCGGCTTCAGGTGATCAAGAGTGTCGAGAACCATCTCACGGTAACCGAGGTTCTCGCCGCGCTCCAAGATCGCCTTCGCCAGCTGCCTGCCCAAGCCAGTTCCGCGCCCGGCGGGGCGGACAAACAGCCGCTTCATCTCACACACACCGTCTCCCCGCTCGCGCAAAGCGACGCAGCCGACCTCTCCGGCCAGGAGGATCGCACCCTGCGGCGGAGCGTACTTGCCGGGCAGAGAAGCGAGCTCTTCGTCGAAGCCCT
>DATGIR010000505.1:0-5741 GCA_035295605.1 Fimbriimonadaceae bacterium
GGGCGCACTTTCCGTCGCAGGTGCTTCTTGGATGGGCGTGCGGCACAGTCGCCGCACTCTTGTGCGTGACAGCGTATCGCCGAATAGCTCGGGCGCGCGAAGCTACGGCGTGAAGCTCCTCGGGCTCATCGGCGGCACGAGCTGGGAGAGTACGGCCGTGTACTACCGGCTGCTCAACGAGATGGCGAAGGCCCACCTCGGTTCCACGCACTCGCAACCGATGCTCATCTATTCGTTCGACTTCGACGCCGTCCGGACGAACACGCTGGCGGAGAATTGGGGGGAAGTCGCCCGAATGATGGTTGCCGAGGCCCGGCGCCTGGAGGCAGCCGGCGCCGACGGCTTGATGATCTGTGCGAACACGATGCACCGGGTGGCGAACGAGGTCGAGGCGGCGATCTCGATTCCGTTCATCCACCTCCTCGATTCCCTCGCGGTTGAGGCCAAGGCCCGCGGATTCGGGACGCTGGGCGTGCTGGGAACCCGATTCACGATGCTCGACCCATTCTATTGCGGTCGGCTGGAGGGGCGTCACGGCTTGAAGACGCTGGTGCCCGAGGGGGATGATCTCGAGTTGGTGCACTGGACAATATTCAACGAACTGACTCAGGGCCGGGTTCTCGAGTCGACGCGCGAGAAGCATCGTCGGGTCATCGAACGTCTGGCTGCCCGGGGGGCACAGGCGATCGTGCTCGGCTGCACGGAGCATCGGATGATGCTGTCGGCGGAGGACTCACCGGTTCCTCTTCTCGACACGACCGAGATTCACTGTCGAAAGGCATTCGAGTTTGCTCGCTGAGCCGTGGAACGGTCGGGGACGGCGTGCGGATGCGGGCTGGAAGCCCGCGCTCCATATCTGACGAGTTGCCTGCCGATATAAACCTGGGGCGTCGCCGTCAGTTCTGGCGACGCATGCCCGGAGGACGAACTCAGGAGCATGAAGACAAGTTTCGCTTTTCTCGTAGGGCTCGCACTGGTGACCCGGCCCGCCGTGGCCCAAGGACCGGCCATTCAGCTAGACGGAAACCGGTCCGTTCAACTCGAACGGCTCATCGACAGCGTCGAGCACAAGGCGGTCGGCAAGCTCCTCGCGGCTCGGCACGCGTTTCTCGATGTCGCCAAGTACAAATCGGCGCGGACGCCCGACGTGGCCGACACCTTGAAGGACCAGACGCCCATCAAGAACCAGGGCGCCCGCGCTACCTGCACCTACTTCGCCGCGACCGCGGCGCTCGAAGCGGCTTACAAGAAAGCCGGCGTCGGGAACCTAGATCTCTCAGAACAGTATCTGGTCTGGCTCCGCAATGTGACGATGCTCACCGACGATAAGCAGCCCGCGCCGCCGGCTCTCACGGACCCGCGTGCGCACGAGAACCAGCTCGGGTCGCTCGGGGGCGGAAGCTCGGTTTACAACGTGCAGCTGATGACGCACTACGGTATAGGCCTTTCGGCTAACTATCCCTACATCGGCACGCCAGACTACGAGAACACGAAGTCGAAGTACTACACCGGGTTCGCGCTCGGCGCATACAAGTGGGACAATCCAAGGTTCCCCCAGTTGCCGATCGACGCTTGGAACATGGCGCCGAACCAGTCGCCGCTCGCCATCGAGGACGGTCCGCGCTACGGCGTGGACAGCTACGTTGCGCTCGACGAAGCGCAGTACAAGGACCCGCGCTGCATCGAATATCTGATCGCGAACGGATACAGCGTGCCCATCGACATCACACTCTTCAAGGATCCGACGACGCCGCAGCGTCCAATTTGGACGCGAAACCAGGCGCTGGACGACCAGCCGACTGGCGGCCACGCGGTGCTCATCGTCGGGTACGACCGGCGCCGGCACTTCTTCGTGATCAAGAACAGCTGGGGACCGATGCACTACGACGCGAACAAGCTGGCCCCCGGCCTCAAGGATATCGCTACGAAGTACGACGGCTACTACCTGATGGATTACAACTACCTAACTGGGGCGTACGGCGCGAGCTTCATCACGGCCGTCACCAAGCCGGGCTCCAGCAAATTCGCCAATCAGTCGCTCCTAGGTGGATGGACGCTGAAGGTAACTCGGAAGCAGGACGGTAGCCAGCTCTTTCTCGGCCGCCTAACGTGGCGTCACATGCCCGGAACCGATGTGAACATGGCCGAAAAGGAGCTCCGGATCGGCGATCTCTACGGCAAGTTGACCGGAGCCAAGGACCAGATTTTCCGCGTCAACGCGGAGGTCGGGAACGTAGTTTCAGTCTACGTCGACTTCGATCACCCGGCGCAGGGCCTGGCGGACCGGGCGGGGCTACGGTTCTCGGGGCGCGTGATCAATCAGGGAGGACATTTGTCGCTGGCGGACGGTTCCGTCTCCGGAACCGGGCGTCTCGGCGGCATCGACGCGCGCGAGCTGGAATTCACGCTGGTCCACGCGTAAACATGGTGCGCGGGTGCCCCCACCCGCGTCCGAAAACGTAGTCGACGCCCTGTTCGTCGCCCACCGGCTGAAGCCGGTGCCACACGTCTGAGCCCACCAAACCGTAGTCGACGCCCTGTGCGTCGTTAGGGAGTTCCGGACGCGGGTGCGGGCGCCCGCGCTCCAATTGCAGCCGCTCGCACCAACCCCTCCGCGAGCGGACACGGAAGCGAATAGAGAAGCGCCCGCTCCGGTTGAAACAGCGTCCCGATAAAGAACGGATGCGACCGGAGCTCGACTGCTCGGACGGCGCCGGCCGCGTCCCGTGCCGTTACCTGCATGTCGGATTCCTCCAATGCCGCCTCTATCGCGGGGTTGAAGCCGTAGTTGCAATGGTACGCCTCGTGCGACTCGCGCGCCCCGTAGGCAGCCGCAATCCTTGAGCCCTCGGTGAAGAACACGTCCCCGGTTTGACCGACCAGCGAACAGCCAAGCGGGGTGATCGCGTGGAATTCGGCGCCAGGGTTGGATTCCGCGTGAGCCGCCTCGGCCAGGCCGAGAACGTTCTGGGCGTACTCCAGCACGGCATGCTGAAAGCCGCCGCAAGTTCCCAGGAACGGGGTTCCCGACTCGCGGGCGTGACGAATGGCGGTGAGAGCCCCCTTGGCGCTTCGATAAGGGCTGCCGGGGGCGCACCAAATCGCATCGTATTGGGCTACGTCGTCGGCCGAGTGGATGAAGTGCGTCGGAACCCATTGCCACTTGACGAGCAGTTCGGGTTCGAGGCCGGCCTGGGCGAGAGCCAGCGGAATCGAGACGTGGGCGGGGGTCGCCGCATTCTGGTCTCCGACGATCCCGATCAGAAGGTTGAGCGGCACGCTACTAGGCTCGCACGAACGCCGGTTTCCCGCCCATCAGCAGCTTCCTGCCGTCGCCCGAGATTTGGAACCGAATTTTGGCCTTTGCAGTGACAAGCACGATCCATCCGCCATCCTTGTCCCACGTGCCCTGGTCAAAGCCGTACCGAAACGTCCCGTTTGAACGCAGATCCAGGGCGCTGAAAACGGCACCGTCGCTCGCCTTCGCCTCGTTGGCAAAGTGCTGCAACCCGTCCTCCTCGATCTTCGTGCGCCAGTGAGCATCCAGTCGGCCGGGATAAGGGTCCGGAGCGTTCCACAGCCCGATGAAGCCTCGTGCCGCGTCCGACACGGTTACGGGCAGAGTGTTGTCGCCCTCCGTGTAGGCGTGCAACTCGAAGCTTTGCATGATCCCTCTGACCGGGTAGGAAATCGTGAGTGCGTTGGTGGAGCCTTCGTAGGTTCCTTCGAAGCTGAACATCGATCGTGCGTACTTGGCCCGCAATTCGCGCGCCGCGTCCGGGTTCATGTCCGCCGTGAGCTTGGCGATGTCGGCGTTCTCCAACTCGTTCGCCATGACCGCCTTGAAGGTGTAGTGGCCGTCCTGCACTTGGAATTGGCCCAGCTGGACCATGTCAGGCGTTGTGACCATGTAGGTGGTCGATCGGGTGAAGCGAGTGATGTCCCACGACGCAAACCGAATCGCCGGGTGGAAGCCCGGCCTCAGAGCGGCGATCGGCAGCTCCATCCAGAGCGGACCCATGGGAACCGGCTCACTGGCGTGACCCACGCACAGGAGCGACGCCAACAACAGTGTCGTGCCCATGCGCCTATTATGGCGAGGAGCGGAACCCTCTACTGCGGTTTGGTCGTCTCTACGGGGACCGCTTCGGGCCTGGTGACGGGAATCGGGTCCGTCAAATCCGCGTTGCCCAGCGTCGTCATCGGCTTCACCCCGATGAACAGCGAAAACCGCTCGATCTCAGGGAACTGGCCGAGGGCCGCCTTCAACCCGTCGATCATCTTCTTCTCGTCGAAAGAGCCGTAGGTTTGGTCGAACGCGGGGTTGAACACTACCGTCGCCAACCCGTCCTGCACCGTCACGCTCTCTGCGGCCGCGTCGGCAGGAGCGATTTGCGCCGCCTTCAAGAATGCGTTGACCGCGACAACCTTGGGGTCGTCGTCGGAGGTGACCTCCGCGGTCTGCTTGGCAAAAGTGATGCCGTCCACCCCCATCGTCGGTACGAAGACCAGGACCGTGGTCTGAGCTTTGGGGGTCTCCGTCGGCGCCGGGGCGCGCGGCTTGGTTAAGGCGCCGGCTGCGGGCTCGTCGCCCGCGGTCGAAGCCTGCTTCAGGGAGGGCGTATGCGCGACGTATTCCGCAATCGCCCCTACGCCGACTGCGGCCCCGCACATCAGAATCCAAACTGCTAGCGATTTACTTCTCATTGCCATCTGGCTCACCCAAATAAACCCTCACGCCGCGAACGATCGCCGCCGCCATTGCCTCATGGATGTCCTCACGCGCGAGACGGGGCCGGTCATGCGCGTTGTTGATGAAACCGAGTTCCATGAGCACCGCCGGCATGTGCGTGTTGCGAAGCACGGAGAAGCCGCGGTCGTAGATCTTCGTGTCGCTCCAGATGCCGATGCCGGGGATGCCGCTGGCGGTGGGAAGCTGGCGCTCGATGCAGTCGGCCAGGGTGGAGGAAACCGGATCGGAGTTGTGATAGAAGGTGATCGAGCCGCTGGTGCGGGTATCGCCGCCGTTCGAGTTGACGTGAACGCACAGGAAGAGGTCGGCGTGGTTGCGGTTGGCGATCGCGGCGCGCTCTTCGAGAGGGATGAAGACGTCGCTCTGCCGGGTCATGATCACCGTCGCCCCCTGATCCGCGAGGTCGGCGCCGAGCATTTTGGCGACGCTCAAAGTGATGTCCTTCTCCGCGAGGCCGTCGGAGAGCGCCTTCGTGCCGGAATCGTGGCCGCCGTGGCCGGCATCGACCACGATGACCTTGCCCGCGAGTTGACCGTCCCCGACCGGCGGCTTGACGAACCGGAGGTGGAGGCCGTTCTCGGTGAAAAGGGTGATACCCATCGGTCGGGCGAGCTGGAAGGTGAGGGCGGTGCCGGCCGGGCTCGGGTCTGCCTGGACCTGCTTGATGCTCGGGCTGCCGGTGGCGTTGCCGACGAGGTTCACCTGCACGCCCGGCAACCACACCCGAAGCGTGCGCGCGTCGAGCCGGGCGAAGTTGGGCGGATGGGCGAGCTTGGCGGGGAGGGGAACCGATACGTTGAGCGCGGAGTCGGTCTCCTGGTCGATGTGGATGGACTCCTGAGCGGCGCCGTCGGCGGGTTCGGGTGAGGCGGCGAGGGTGGTGTCGATCTCGAATTCCCGGGTGGGCCGGCCGAGCTCGGGGCCAAGGGCGATCGGGTTGTGGATCGGCAGCTCGATGCGCACCGAGCCTGGTTTGGGGCTGGAAACG
>DATGIR010000506.1:0-5718 GCA_035295605.1 Fimbriimonadaceae bacterium
CGTTCGGCGAGGCGGATCAGCGGTAGGGTCGCTTGCCCGTCCCGAAAGTCCAGCGCCTGCGATTTGCCCGTCTCGACGTGCTTTCCGCGGTAGTCGAGCACGTCATCGATCATCTGGAAGGCGAGCCCAATGTGCTCGCCGTACGAGCGCAAGGCGAGTTGGACCTCGTCGCTCGCGCCGGCGAGAATACCGCCGCATTCGCAGCACGCCCGGATGAAGCTGGCGGTCTTCAGCGAGAGCACGCGCAGGTGGTCGGCTTCCGAGAGTTCGAAGATCCCTCGAATCTCAAGCTCACGCACTTCCCCCTCGGCCATCTCGATAACCGAGTCAGCCACCACGCGAACCAAGATATGGTCGTCGTCGCTAGCGAGGAGCCCCATCGCCTTGGCGAGCAGCACGTCGCCGGAGAGGATAGTCTCGGCGTTACCAAACAGGCGGTGGGCGGCCGGCTGGCCGCGACGCATCGGGGAGTCGTCGATCACGTCGTCGTGGACGAGGGTCGCCATGTGGATCATCTCCATCACGGCGCCGAGGCGGCGGGCACGGAGCGGGTCGAACGGGTTGCCGGTGGCGAGCGCGCCGAGGGTGACGAATGCCGGCCGAATGCGTTTTCCGCCCGCGCGGAGAATGTGGCGTCCGACATGCTCGACGAGCGAGACCGACGAAGCGGTCTGGCGGACCAGTTCCTCTTCGACGGCGGCAACCTCCGCGTCAAGAGTTTCCAGCAGAGCGGGGTCGGCCCTACCTTCGGCGATCGATTTGAACGTGGCAGCAGTCATAGGGGCTTCCGTGCGACGTGGAGGCAAACGTGGCCAAGGGCGAAGTCGCGAGTTCGCACCTCGGAGAAGCCGACGGCAACCATGGCGGCGGCGAGCGTTTCGCGTGTGACGAAGCGCTTGGAGCTTTCAGCAAGATAGGCATAGGCGTCCGCCTTGCCGGCTGCGGCGCCGGCAGCCTTGAGGAGCGGAGAAAACATGCGGCGCGAGACGGCGCCGACAGGCGCGAACTTAGGCTGGGTCATGTCGAGGTTTGCGATTCGCCCTCCCGGCTTGAGAATCCTGAAGGCTTCCCGCAGCGCCGCATCCAGGTCTGAGACGTTCCGCAGGCCCCAGCCGATGGTGACGCCGTCGAACGAGTCTGAGGCGACCGGAAGCGCGCAGGCATCGCAGTTCATCAACTCCCCAGGCACGTGCTTGGCGCGGGCCAGGTGGAGCATCGGTTCGCAGAAGTCGAAGCCAATGACGTATCCGGCGCTGCCAACGGCGCGGCGGAGGGGAGGCATGAAGTCGCCGGTGCCGCAACAGACGTCCGCGGCGGCGTCCCCTTCCCGAAGCTCGAGCGCGCGAACGGCGATGCGGCGCCAGCGGCGGTCGCTCGAGAGCGAGAGCACGCGGTTGAGGCGGTCGTACACGGGCGCGAGCTCGGCGAACATCGTATGCACGCGCTCGCGCTTTTCTTGCCCTTCCGTCAACCACGTCGGCTTCACCGAAGTCATCCCACTCGTCCTACTGCTCCCAACTTCCCGAAGTTTCAGTATTTACTGAAACTATAGATCATTGTGGCCCAATTCCGGGTGGATCGAGGCTGCTATTTCTTGCGGGGTTTCGGTGTGAAATCGGTCTTCGGCGACACCCGGCGGCAATACGCCGCCATCAGGCGGGCGCAATCCTCGACGTCGGTAAGCGCAAGCAGCTCGCACGGCGTGTGCATGTAGCGAAGCGGGACGCCGAGAAGCCCCGTCGCCATACCGTGGCGGGAAATCTGCATCGCGTTGGCATCCGTGCCGGTTCCGGCAGGCGTAGCTTCAATTTGATACGGGATACCTTCCTTCGCAGCCGCCTCGACGATCAGCTCAAAGACCACCGGGTTGATGTTAGCGCCCCGGGCGACGCTGGGGCCCTTGCCGACATCGAGTTGGCCGTGGCGAGTTTTGGCTACGGTCGGATAATCCACCGCGTGGTTCACGTCGACGGCCAGCCCGGTTTGCGCATTCGTCGTGTACGCGGCGGTGCGGGCTCCGCGCAGGCCGATCTCCTCCTGCACCGTGGCGACGGCGTACACCCCGACGTTTTTGTGAAGTCCGCCGTCCTCCTTGAGAAGCCGAAGGGCCTCCGCCACGACGAAGGAGCCCATCTTGTTGTCGAACCCGCGGGCGGTAGCCCGATCGCCGAGCAGTCGTTCGAACTCGTATTGAATCGTGACGGGGTCGCCGATTCGGACGCAGGCTTCCGCTTCGGCCCGGGTGGCGGCGCCGATGTCGATCCAGAGGTCCTTGATTTCCGGCTTCTTTTTGCGCTCCTCCTCTTCGAGGAGGTGGATGGCCTTGCGGCCGATGACGCCGGGGGTGCGCCCATCCTTTCCGTGCACCCACACCCGCTGCCCGATCGGAATCGCGCTATCGTGGCCGCCGATGCCGCTGAAATACAGGAGCCCCTCATCGGAGATGTAGAAGATTTGGAACCCGATCTCGTCTATGTGGCCGGCGAGCATGATGCGGGTTTCGGCCTTCGGATTGAGGACGGCGTAGACATTGCCGTGCACGTCGGTGGTCACTTCGTCGGCAATCGGCTTCGTGTACTTCCGATAGATTTCGGCGGCGGCCTCCTCGTAGCCGCTGGGGGAAGGCTCGTTTACGACGGCCTTGAGGAATTCGAGTGACTCTGCGCGCATCACGGGCGACATTACCCGTGATGGTGGCTTGTGGCTTGTGCCTCGTTGCGGTAGCATTTTCGCCGCATGGAAACCACCCTCGTTCTCATCAAGCCCGGCGGCGTCCAGCGCCGGCTCATCGGCGAGATCACGCGCCGCATCGAAGCTCGCAACCTTAGCGTGGTCGCAATGGAGCTGCTGACGGCCAGGCGCGAGATCGTGGAGGAGCACTACGCCGAGCACAAGGGCAAGGGTTTTTACGAGAGCGTCGTTTCCTATCTCTGCAGCGGCCCTATCGTCGCGATGGCGATTCAAGGCGAAAACGCGATCAAGGCGATCCGCACGATGATGGGGGCCACGAACCCGATCGACGCGACGCCGGGGACGGTTCGAGGAGACCTCGCCCTGACCGTCGAGGACAATCTGGTGCACTCGAGCAGCGATCCGGAGGCGGCGGAGCGTGAGCTGAAGCTCTGGTTTCCCGCTATTTGACGGGCGCGCCTTCGGGCGCCTCTTTCTCGGGCTGAAGCAAAATGGCGCCGCCATCGGTATCGGTGGCGGCGAGAAGCATGCCCTGGCTCTCGACGCCGCGCAGCTTGGCCGGCTTGAGGTTCACGCACACCACGATTTGGCGCCCGATGAGCTCTTCCGGCGTGTAGTTGGCTTTGATCCCGGCGACAATCTGGCGCTTCTCCTCGCCGATCACGACCTGTAGCTGCATCAGCTTGTCGGAGCCCTCGACGGGGGCGGCTTCGAAGATTCGGCCGACGCGAAGCTTGACCTTCGCGAATTCGTCGATCGTGATCTCTGTTGGGGGTGCGATGGCTTCTGACATGATCGTGCTTTGCTTGGCAGGAGAGGGTGGCACCGGCTTCAGCCGGTGAGCTTGCTCGGACTCGCGCGCCAAGTCAAGCCGAGGAAATATGGGCGTCGGAGGCTGCAGGACCGTGCCGGCCGGCAACGAGGCGTCCGTGCCGACCGCGTTCAGGTCCATCAACGGCGGAACGCCCAGCTGGGCAGCGATGGCGTCGGACGCGGCGGGCATAAAAGGCCGGACGAGCGCCTCGACCGAACGAAGGCACATCAACATGGAGCGCAGCACCGCCGGGAGGGCGGGATCGCCGGTCTTGGCGAGGGCCCACGGCGCGCGAGTGTCGATGTACTTGTTCAGGAAGCGAACGAGGTCGACGGCGTGACTCGCCGCGTGATCCAACCGAAAGAGCTCCATGCTGGCCCGATAGGCCGCGGTGGTGTCGTGGATGGCGGTGAGCGCCTGCGCCTCGACCAGGGCTTCGGGGACGGTTCCGCCCACGAACTTGTGGCTCATCGCCAGCGAACGGTTCAGGGCATTGCCGAGATCGTTGGCCAGGTCGGAGTTGTACCGGCGGTCAAAGTCTTCGTATGTGAAGGTCGAATCGTTCTCGTAACCCATCGTGGCGACCAAGTAGTAGCGCACGGCGTCGGTGGCGATCTCGGACGGGATTCCGGCCTTCGTGGCGAGCTCGTCGCGCAGGGGCACCGGTTCGACCATGTGGCCGGTGGACTTGGAGAGCTTTTCGCCGCCCAGAAGAATCCAGGCGTGCGCGGCGACGACGGGCGGGATCTCCGCGCCGATTCCCATCAGCATGGCTGGCCAGAGGGTCGCGTGGAAGCGGGTGAGGATGTCCTTTCCGACCCACTGCACCGCGGGCGGCCACTTCTTTTCGAACCCGGACTCGGGGTAACCGACCGAGGTGAGGTAGTTGATCACGGCGTCGAACCAGACGTAGATAACCTGGCTCGGATCGCCTGGCACTTCAATGCCCCAGCCGGGGTTCGAGCGGCTGATGCACGTGTCGCGGAGCCCCTGGTTGATGAACGAGAGAACCTCGTTCTGACGCGTCTCGGGGACGACTCTGATCTTCCCGCTTGCGTACGCCTCGAGCAGACGATCCTGAAAGGCGCTCAGCTTGAAGAAATAGTTGGTCTCGCTGACCCACCGAACCTCGTTTCCGTTGGGGGACTTGCCGTCGATCAGCTCCTCGTCCTTGAAGAAGGTCTCTGCGGAGACGTCGTACCAGCCCTCATAGAGCCCTTCGTAGATGTAGCCGTTCTCTTGCAGCTTGGCAAACAGCGCCTGGGAGGCTTTGACGTGACGCGGCTCGGTCGTCCGCACGAAATCGTCGTAGCTGATTTCGTAAGACTTGAAGATATCGATAAACCGCTGGGCGATTCCGGTGACGAACTCGCCGGTCAGCTGGCCGCTCCTTTCGGCCGCTTCCTTGATCTTCAGGCCGTTCTCGTCGGTGCCGCTCTGGAACCACACGTCATGCCCGCACAGCCGAAAGTAGCGCGCGGTCACGTCACCCGTCAGCGTGCTGAGCAGCGTGCCGATGTGGGGCGTGCCGTTCACGTACGGGATGGCGGTCATCACCGACTTCTGCGGCATTGGAGGGGAAAGTCTACCGGCGATGGTGGCTAGTGGTTCGTAGCTAGTGGCTCGTCGTGTCACGCTCCACTAGTCACGAATCACGAGCGACATACCCATAATCCTACGAGGTATGAAGCGCCGAACGAAGATAGTCGCCACCCTCGGTCCGGCTTGTGACAGCAAGGAGAAGGTGTGCGCACTCGTCGAGGCCGGCGTGAACGTCGTCCGAATCAACTGCAGCCACGGGAACTGGGAGACCAGACGCCAGTGGGCAAAATGGGCGCGAGAGGCGTGCTCGGACGTTAGCCCGGTCGCGCTCATGGTCGATCTCCAAGGGCCCAAGTTTCGCCTCGGCGACATCAAGGGCGGCTTCCTCGAGCTCGCAGTCAACCAAACCGTAACTTTGGGGTCCAGCGACGAGGCGCTTTTACCCATCCACCAGGCGGAGATCCTTGCCGCGATGGGTACCGGCGGCAGGCTGCTTCTCGGCGACGGCGAGGTCGAGATCCGGATCACCGCCCAGCGCGGCGCGGACTACGACGGCAAGGTGCAGACGGCGGGGACAGTCAAGAGCCGACAGGGGATCACCTTGGTCGGCAAGGTCTTCGACGTCCCTTCGCTGACCGAGCAGGATCGGAACGACGTGAAGGAGGCCTGTG
>DATGIR010000507.1:0-6288 GCA_035295605.1 Fimbriimonadaceae bacterium
GCTCCTTTTCGATCCGGACTTCTCTCAGCTCGCCCACGATTCGGATCCCATCTTTCTCAATCGACAGAAATCCCAATTCCTCGTGGGGATCGAGGATGTCGAAATAGTCGGGCCGGGAGAAGCCGACGAAGATCGCGTCCCGCCCGGGTTTCAGGCGCCGCTCGAGCTCGTTCCGCATGGCGCGGTTGCCGGCCAAGCCGAACCAATTGAGCGAGATCGCCGGCACCACGAGCGAGGCGGCCGCGGCACCTACCGCGTCCCATCCTAACCCGCTGAACCAGAGCCAAGCGGCAAGGATGAGGAACGGCGCCCCGCACGCCAGCGGCAGAGTATTCGCCAAAAGCTTGCGCCGGATGGACCAGACCCGCGGCCCGGGGGATCGTGCCACCGGGCGGAGCATACTCTTCATATGTCCACCAAAACCGCCGGCTTGCGCCTGGTGCGGGTAAGCCCGGGTGGACAGACGCTTCGAGATGCGATTCACAGGCTCGTTCGTCGCTCCCACCCATTACAGGTCACGTCGATCGACGAGCCGGCATTACGCGGCCTGCGCGCGCTCTTTCCCCCGGAGGAGGCTGAGCCGATGGGGGTCGAGCTCGTCCCGCTCGGCAATCTGGTCGGGCGCGTGTGCCGAATGGCTCGCGTCCAAACCTACCGCGCGGCGCAGGCCGGTCACGTGGTGGCCGCGATCGCGGAGGCGTGCCGGCGCCTGCCGGCAGAGAGTCCGTTCGCGGCGACTGCTTCGATGCCCGGGGTCCACCGGGCGCTAGCGGAAACGTTGGGAACCCTGCGCTCCTACGGTTTCGACGCCGGGCGGCTCGACCTTATCGCGGAGGAGGCGGTTCCCCATTTGGCGGCGAAGCTTCGCTCCATCGGATTCCTCCTACGGGAGACGGGCGATTCGCTGCGAGACCTTGGGCGGGAGCAAGTGACGAGTTGGTTGGAGCGAACCGTCGCGACGAACCCGGCCGAGTGCGAGGACGCCGGCGACGTCGCCGTCTTGGTGATCGGTGAGTTGGAGCCCTCGGTTGCTGAGTGGGTTACCTGGCTAGCCCGGACGCCGGCCCGAGTCACGGTGATCGGAGAGGTTCACCCGCAAGCGACCATGTTTCGGGACCTCGAACGGAGCTTTCCCGGCGTCAAAACGCAGGAAGCGATTGATGTAGATAGCCTGGCGGGACGCCTGTTCGTGCGCGACGCAGCGCCCGTCGAACGCCCTGGCGTCGGCGTCGTGGCCGCGCCGGACCTCCTCGGCGAGTGCGAGTGGGCGTTGCGTCGCTGCGCGGAGGAGCTCGAGGACGATATTCTGGCCGGGCGAGTCGCGATCCTTGCCCGTGAGTTGGCCGACTACGCGCCTGTGCTTCAAGCGTCGGCGCGGCGACTCGGCGTGAGGCTCTCCATCTCCTGGCGGGCGCCGCTGCTCTCGAACCGGCTCGTCGCGTTCTTCTTGGAACTCCTCACCGCGCTCGGCTCGACAGACGTGAGGTCGCTCATCAAGCCGCTTCGCTCCCCGTACAGCGGACTTCCGGCCGAAACTCAGACCGCCATCGAGGCGGTGCTGCGCGATCTCCATCGCGACCGCGAGGGTGCTTGGGGGCTGCTCGAGGAGGTCGCCGAGTCGCTCGGAGATCCCGTTCCCTGGTTAGCCCCGGTGCTCGAATGGCGTGCCGAGGCCATTCAGCGGCCGGCCGGAGCCTGGGAGTGGTTCGGCCGAATCATGACGCTTGCCGACCTGATACCTTGGCAGGACGCGGCCATCGACTTCCCACAGTTCATAGAGCGCGACGGACGCGCGCAAACGGCCATGCAACGCGCTATCACCGAGCGAGCGTCTCTGGCCAAGATTCGGCAAGCGCCAAGCCTCGAGTACCGGGCCGCCGTCGCCTGGATGCGGGAGGCGTGGGAGAGCGCCGACTACTCGGTGCCAAGCCAGGAGGGCGGCATTCGAGTCGTGGCCAATGCGGCCGAGCTTGGCGACTGCACTCTGGTCGTCGCGCTTGGGATGCTCGAAGGCATCTTGCCGCGCCGACCCCGCGAAGACCCGATCCTCGGCGATCTGGAGCGGGAGGCGCTCAGCCGGATTGCTCAACTCAATATCCCGTTGCCTACCTCGAAGGATGAGGCTCTCCGGGAGCGGGAGGAATTCGTGCGCCTGTGCGGAGCGGCCCGTGAACGGCTGGTCTTGAGCTATCGGCTCGCAACCGGCGATCGAAACAACATTCCGACGGCCTATATCGAAGAAGCCGAGCGGCTCTCCGCCCAAACGAAGCGAACGGTCTATTCCCGCGGGCAGTTCACACCTGATGAGCCCCGGCTCCCCGGCGACGTGAGCCTCGCCCGGGCGTTCGAGACGAGGCAGGCGCTGGCCGAAACCGACTTCCTCGACGAGAAGATTCGCGCCCGGTTTCTTTGGGAGGAATCGCGGCCGTTCGAGCCCCAGCAGCTTCGCAGAGCGGTGCAATGCCCGTTCCGCTTCTTTGCGCGGGACCGCTTGGGGCTCCGACCGGCCCGGCGCCTCTACGTGTGGAATCGACTCCTCGACCTCCCGGTCACCGCCGAGTTGGCCCTCCAGCCGGATCGAGATGCCGCAGAAGGAGCGCTAAGAGGCGCTCTCGACGATCTCGTCGATTCGCAGGTCGGCCGGCTTGCGGATTGGGAACTGGCCGTCATTCGCTCGGGCGGCCGCCGGATGATCGCGGATTGGGTCGAACGAGAATTCCGCGCGCGCACCTTGTGGCCCCGCCACGACATGCACGCGAACGTCTCCATCGGCAGCCCTGGAGTGATGAACAAGGCCGCCCGCGACGTCACCCTCACGGGTACGGTACCCGCCCTCGGCACAATGGGGAGCTACGCGCTCGCGAGGCTGTACGAGACCAGCGCACCTGACCGGCTCGGCCGGGAGTCGAACGACGCGGTGTTCCTATACTACGCGCTCTGGTCGGTCGTGGCACGCGGGGACGCCGACGCTACCGCGATCGAAGTGGAGACGCTCGGTCACGAGCGCAGGCTCTTTGTGTTGCCTCGACTGAGCGGACCGCTGCCATCGGACCCCGAGCACGGCCTCTACGCCGCTGCGGTGACGATGGTCGAGGAAGACGCCGTGAAAGCGGTGAATGCCAGGGCGCGCGGTCTCGTCAGGCTCGGCGCGGACCGGGCTCGGGGCGGCATCGTCGCGCCAACCCCGTCGCCCGAGCATTGCCCGGGATGCGGTTACGGCGAGCTTTGCCGGCGCTCCGCGGAGTTCGGCGAGAGCGACGATCCCTTCGAGGCCGGCGATGGCTGACTTCACCGCGACCTCGGAACAGACGGCGATCATCGAGACCGATGAACCTCGCTTCATCGTCCGGGCAGCCGCCGGTTCGGGCAAGACGTACGTTCTGGTTCAACGCTACCTGCGGCACGTGCTCGACGACGGATGCGATCCACGATCCATCCTCGCCTTCACTTATACGACCAAAGCAGCGGCCGAGATGCGGCTCCGCGTGGTACAGGAGCTTCGCAAGCGGGACCGGCCGGACCTTGCCCAAGCGGTGGAAACCGGTCCCATCAGCACGATCCACTCGTTTTGCGAGCGGCTCCTGCGTGAGAACGCGTTGGAGGCCGGCATCGACCCGGACTTTCAGATTGCTAGCGAAGCCGACGCGTCCGAGATGCAGCGAGCCGCGATCCGGCAAGTGCTCACCTCAACCGACGGTGTTCTCTCTGACGGCGCGCTGAGCCTTATCGGAGAATTGACCGGCCGGATGGAGTTTCGATCGACCGGACCTTACGACTTCCTCGAAAGCGCCGTGTTCAAGGTCCTTCTCGATTTCCGCTCGGCCGGCCTCGACCCTTCTCACCTGGAGGCTCCGGACGGAGATCCCGATCGCCTCATCCGAACCTGGCACGGGCACATCCTCGCCTCCCTGCAACCGGAGGTGGCGAGGAAGCTCGAGCCCCTAGCCGGTACCCCGGGATTCTATCCGGCCGCTATCGAACTATCCAGGCGGCCGGTGTCGGAGGGAGGGCTGCCCCGGCCGACTTGGCTCAAGGACGGTGTTCCGAGCACCGAATCCGTTGCCGCCCGCCACGCGGCGGCGCTCGGAGAGCTTGCCGCTGCCGCCTGGCAGCGCCTCGAAGCGAGAATGTTTGATGAGCGCCGCCTCGATTTTGCCGCCCTCGAGCGCCGCGGCGTGCGTCTGCTAGGCCAGTCCGAACCAACACTGAATCGGGTTCGGGCAACGTACCGGCACGTGCTCGTCGACGAGGCGCAGGACCTCAACCCGACCCAACACAGGCTGATCGAGGCGATCGATCCCGGAAGCCTCATGCTCGTGGGCGACAGTCAACAGTCGATCTACGGCTTCCGCCAAGCAGACCTCTCAACCTTTGAGCGCAAGGCGGCGGAGCTCAGGAACTGGGACCTGTCTAAAAACCATCGCTCCACGGATCCCATCCTCCGGTTCGTGGACGTCGTGGCCGCCTCCGTTTTCCCGGACGCCTACACGCCGATGGCGGCCGCAGCTCCCTTTGACCTTGATCGCCCCAGCCTTCCCGCGGAGGCGGACTTCGCCGGCGTCGAACTATGGCTTAGCGGCAAGGGTGGCGCCGAGCGAAACTCGGCGGCTTGGATCAGGGCCCTGATCGAGGAGGACGGAGAAACGCCGGGCGACATCGGCGTGCTGACCAGGTCCTGGAGATTCGGCGGCCAACTCGTGGCCGAGCTCGTTCGCCAGGGCGTTCCCGCGCGTCTCGCCGGAGGGCTCAGCCGCTTCTACACGCGGCTCGAAATTCGCGATCTTGCCAACGCACTTCGCGCGCTCGCCGACACCGGCGATAACTTCAGCCTGCTCGCGGTCCTGCACAGCCCGCTCGCCGGTTTGAGCCTCGACTCAGTCGCGACCCTTGCGGGCTTCGAGCGCATTTACGACGGGCTCTCCGAATTCAACCCACCCGTGAGCCAGGACGCACCAAAGCTGCGCCGGTTTCTCGACTGGTTCGAACCGTTGGCGGAGAACAGCGGCCGACGGGCCGCCTGGGAAACCCTCTCCGAACTCTACGCGACCTCGGGCTATCTGGAAGCCCTCGCCTCCCGGCCCCGGAGCTTCGAGACCCTCGCCAACGTTCGAAAGCTGCTGCTCCTGGCCACCGAACGGCCCGAACTGAGCGCGGGCGAATTCGCGGAGCGAATCGCGGACGTGGAGAGCCTGCGCCATCGCGAATCCGAGGCCGCCGTCGTCGACGACCATGCCGAAGCGGTTACCGTACTGACCATGCACTCAGCCAAGGGGCTCGAGTTCGACGTCGTGGTTCTCCCGGAGACATACGACATGATCGTCAAGAAGCGGCAATCCATCGAAGTCGATCCGCGTCTTATGGCGTTCTCTGCCAACTTCGCGGGGGAACCCTCTCCCTTCCACGCCTTCCTGGCACGACGGCGGCAGGACCGGGAGCGCGAGGATGCCGGCCGGTTGCTGTACGTAGCCCTCACCCGGGCCCGGCGGCGACTCGGAGTGATCACCCATCCGCAAGCGGGAAACGACACCTTTGCCGGAATGATCGCCAAGGCCGTCGGGTTGAGCGCGCGCTCCACGCCGGCCGGCTACCGAGTGAGGGATGAAGCCGAAAAGCGCCCGGCGCCTCCCGAATCACGAGGCACGATTCACGAGTCACGAACTGGCGGTAACCTCGACTGAATGTTCCAGTTGGCGTGCGCCCAAATCGCCCCGCAGAAGGGCGACGTTGCCGCCAATCTGGACACAATCGCCCAGGTCGCCCTTCAAGCCGGAGCTTCCGGTGCGGAGCTCGTCATCTTCCCCGAGGGCGCGACTACCGGCTACTTTCTTGAAGGCGGCGTGCTCGAGGCGGCATTGACTGAGAACGAGCTGCTCGGCCTCGTCTCGGAGAGATTCAAAGGCAAGCTCGCACGTCCGCTCGATCTTGTCATCGGCTTCTACCAGAAGGCCGGCGGCAACCTCTATAACAGCGCCGCCTACCTCGAGCTAACGCCGGAGGGCGGCCGGGTGGTCCACGTCTACCGAAAGTTCTTCCTCCCGACCTACGGTGTGTTCGACGAAGAGCGGTTTGTGGCCCGCGGGAAGGAACTGGGGGTGTTCGACACCCGGCTTGGGCGGCTCGCGATCCTGATTTGCGAGGATCTCTGGCACTCCATCCTTCCAACGCTCTCCGCGCTGGGCGGCGCCCAGCTCCTGATCGTGCCGAGCGCTTCGCCTGGCCGAGGCTTCTCGGGGGATACCGTCGAGAGCCTGGACCGATATCACCGTTTGCTCACGGCAGTCTCCGAGG
>DATGIR010000508.1:0-4718 GCA_035295605.1 Fimbriimonadaceae bacterium
CAGGACGAGGGAAACGGCCTTCACGATCTCCGCCGAGTCCCGCGTGCTGTACCAATACTCGCCTCGCTGGCTGGCGAGGAGGTAGTGCACGATGCTCGGGATCAACGGGTCGTCCGGCGCCAGCCGGGCAAACGTGAGCAACACGATTCCCGTCGCCTCGTCGCCCCACTCGCACACGGGGCAGTTGTTGAATTTAACTCCCCGCGCCTCTGTGATCGCCGAGCGGCGCAGCCGGCTCAGCGCAAGGTCGGGGCTCAGCCCGAGCGCCTTTCGGGCCATCGCGCAGTAAGCCAGGTTCGTGGGCAACGGCGCCGCCTTCTCGGCTAATCCAAGGGCGATCTTCGCTAACTCCGTCTGGCCGTACTCGGCGAACACGTACGCCTCGACGGCATGCTCCACGTCGCCCTCGTCGATTCGGTCCTTTGTCAACGCCAGGTCGCGAACGAGCCAATCCACTGCGCGCTTCGTGTCGACCCACTTGGGCGCCGGGTAGCCCGCATCCTTGGCTTGCTTCAGCCCGTCGAGCACGAGGCACGTCATCGAAGCGGTGCTCGCGTCGTACTCCCACCAGCCCCAGCCCCCGTCGTAGTGCTGCAGCCGGTTCAGGCGGGTGAAGGTGTCCGCCGCAATCTGCGGCAGCTCAGCAGCCCGCAGCGGCGGTGCGAGGCCGTTATCCTTGAACGCCTTGGTCACGAGCACGCTCGGAACGAATCGAGACATCGTCTGCTCGACGCAGCCGTACGGGTAGTCGACGAGGGCGCCCATCGGCCGCAGAAGCGCGGTCGCGAGGCTTGGGCTGAGCGTCAGCCGCAGCCGGCTCGCCGCCGGGTCGATCTCGGCGCTCCGCGTAAAGTTCAGCGTCGCCGTCCCGTCGGTGTCTCCGGACCGGGATTGGAAGTCGTCTTCCGCGTGCGGCTTGACGGGAACCTCCATCCGCACCGCGTCGCCGGTTCCGTTCGGCAGCGCCGCCTGGGCGGTGATCGTGGCCGTGCCCGACGCCTGCGCCGTCACCTCCAGGTTCACCGACTCCTGCTTTCCGTTCGCCACGTGCAGGGTGGCGGGCGGCGCAGTTACGGCGAGACCGCTCGTCGCCAGCTTCAGCGAGACGTCGGCATCGTGCCCGGTGTCGTTCTCCACCGTCAACGCCATGTTCTGCTTGTCGCCGGAGGTCAGGTAGCCCGGGCTGTGGACGATGACCATCAGCTCCTTGCGCGCCGTCACGTCGTCGTCGCTTTGGCCCACCGTCCCGTCGGCGGTGCAGCCCACCGCGGTCGCGCGCCAACGGGTGAGGTTGTCCGGCAGCTTCACCCGCACCGTTGCATGGCCGTCGGCCCCGGTCTGAACGTCGGGCACCCAGGCCGCCGTATCCAGGAATCGGCTGCGAATCCGCATCGTTCCCGATCCCTTGTCGCCGCCGTCGAGATAGATCTGCGGGAACGAGTAGCTCGTCCGCACGTTGTCCGGCCGGGTCGGATAGAAGCCGTCCTTGATGTCGATGTGGGCCTTTCGGATGGCGTAGATCGCCTCGTCGACGACCGCCAGCGAGGCATCAGCAGCGACCGGCTTGCCGCTCGGATCCTTGGTTTCGACGTCGAACGTGACCGTCTCGCCCGGCTTGGCTAGCGGCCGGTCCGGGGTGACGGTGATGTCCAGATCGCGATCGACCCGGTCGACCGACAGCTCGTCGCCGGTCTCGAGAAACTTCTCGTTCCGCACGTACGCCACCGACACGTAGGCGTTCGGCGTCATGCGCACGTCGACCGGCACCTGGATGAGCGTGGATCGCCGATCGAGCGGCACGATCCGCTTCTCGAGGATCCCGTCCGACTGAATCGTCATAAGTGCGCTTCCCCCGGGAAGCGAGGTGTGGATCAGCACCTTGGCGGTCTCGCCCACGCTGTAGCTCTTTTTGTCCAGCTTCGCGGTGAGGGTGTCCGCCTCGTCCTCGCGCCCGTAGTCGCCGGCCACATAGATGAACGCCTCGGCGTGAATCGTTCGTCCGCCCGCGTCCACGGTGGTCGCCTTGATCCGCACCGATCCTTTGTTGCTGAACGCGATCGGCGTCTTAGCGGTGCCGTCCGGGCCGGTCACGAGAGTTAGCTTCTGGGTGAGAGTGAACGTGCGTTCCTTGCCGTACCAGTCGTCGGTGCCGACCTCCACGTTCACGGTTCGCCCCGCCGCCGGAATGGAGCTCTTCGGGTTCTCGCTGGTCTTGACCGTCAGGTTGATCACGTCCCCTGGGCTCGCCACGTAATGGTCGGTGTCGACGTCAAGCCGGGTGTCGCCGCGCGCAACCTTGACGGTGCCTGTCCCGGTGAAGTATCGGTCGCCGGCGTCGGCCACGCTCGCGTTAACCGTGTAAACGTAGTCGCTGTCGAACTGGTTGGGGTCGTCATCGGCCCGGGTCGGGAATTCGATCGTCGCCTTGCCGGTCGCGTCCGTGACCACCTCGACCTCCTGGTTGTACTCGCCTCCCTGGAAGGTGTCCTCGTACCCGCCCTGGGTGTCGGCTTGGCCGGTGGTTTCCTCGGCGTCGCTCTCCGAGAGCCAATCGGGCGACCGGAAGATGCTCGCCTTGACCTTCGCACCGACGACCGGTCCGCCGTAGTAGTACTCGCACGTGATCGTCGCGCTGGCCTTCTCCCCGAGCATGTAGTAGGGCTTGCCGCTGAGCACGGTGATCGTGTAGTCGGGCTTCCGATACTCCATAACCGGCACGTAGGTGTGGCCGGATCCCGACTTGGAGACCGCGTCGATCCCGAAGTCGCCCGGTCTGGCCTCCTTGCTCGTCGTAAAGGCGCCGTGGAACGCGCCGCGCGGGCTGACCACCAAATGTAGGGTGGTGAGATCGTTATTCCGGTCGTCCTTGAGCGTCACCTCGACCGGCTCCGGCTTGGGCAAAGTGTAGTTGGTTCCGTCTTGCCGTCGGACCAGCCCCTTGAACTGAATCTGATCGCCTGGGCGGTAAACCGACCGGTCCGTGTACAGGAAGATCGTGTTGGGGCCTGTCTTCCCCTCCCAGTTTTCATACAGCCGCTCGCACACGGCGAGCGAGTCGCCCAGCTTCGCCATCACCACCGTCTTCTCCGAAGGCCGGGCATCGGCCTCCGCCAGGCCGTCCGCGCCGGAGGTCCCGACTTGGGTCAACTTGCCGCTCGTGTTCGCGTAGATCGCCGCGCCTGGGACCGGCTTCCCCGACTTGATGTCGACCGTGTAGGTCAGCAGCTTCTTCGGCGCGTATTTGGTGACCAGCGCCATATGGGTCACGTTGAGGTAGGAGCCGCTGTGCAGATCGGCCGCGTCGGCCTCGACCCAGTAGATCCCTTCCGGAAGCACGGGGATCGGCACCTTCTGGATGAACGCTCCCTCGATATCCGTGCGGAGCTCCTCGGTCGTCGTTTGGACGGCTTCGCCGAACTTATCGGGGCCGAGGTGCCGATCGTCGCTATTGAGGGGTTCAAAGGTGGCTTCGAGGCCGCCCGCCTGCGCCACCCGGTCCGGATTCAATCGCGTAATCGTCACACTGAGCGTTTTGGCGGGGACGAACCCCGAAAGCGACATCGTCGTCGTCTCGCCCGGATAGAAGACATGCTGCTTGGCCCGTAGGTGCACGAAGTCTCCGACGGGATCCATGTTCAGGTTCAACTTCTGTGGTCGCCCCTCCGAGACGTCCACCGACTCTTCCGCGCGGTGCGCGAACGATCGTGCATAAACTCGGTAGGCGCCCACCGCGACCGCTCGAATGTGGAAGTGGCCGTTCGAATCGCTCTCCGCGTGCCGCTCCGGCAGGCCGGAATCCCACTTGTTCGGATAGAGATCGACCTGGGCGTGCGGAAGCGGTTTTCCGTTATCGGTCATCACGAGCACGCCCTCGATCGCGCCGATCGGGTTTTCGTGGCTGACGCCCGCGGCGAGGTAGCCGCACATGAGCAGGAGGCCCGCGACGAGGGGCAGGATCGAGGCAAGGCGTTTCACGATGCTTTCTCCTCCGCCTTCGGGTTGGCGAGGAACACGAGGGGAACGGCGACGAGGGCGATGAGGGCGGCGCCGTAGAGGACGTAGCGCATCTTCTCATCGCGGGCGACGGTCGCGATGTCGGCCATCCGGCCGACGATGAGCAGGGTCGCGGTTCCGATTCCTGCGCAAAGGGCCAACGGCCTGGCGGTGTCGGTTCGGCGCCCGATCGCGAATCCGCCGAACCCGAGCCCGAGCACGAACCCGATCAGCCCCTTGGACTCGACCAGGTAGAGCAGCGCGACGGGAACCCCCACCGCGAGAATGCTCCACAGAAGGGCGCCCAGGGCGGGAAGCCGCGGGTTCTGGTCATGCCACGCTTCGTATCCGGCCGGCACGATCGCCCCGACCGCGAAGCCGATGAGCACGTAGTGCTGGCTGATGTAGAGTGCGGCCGCCTCCTTGCCGTGGAGTTGATTGAAGAGGCTGACCACTACCAAAGCCGCGAGAGGCGCCGCGCTCACCAGCACGCGCGGGCGGTTGAGGGCGAGCGGGATCGCGATTCCGGCAAGGAACGCCGCGCCCATACCAAAGCCGCGGCCTGGCCCGTAGGCGAGGGTGGCGAGGCCGATCCAGAGCACGGTAGCCACCGCCGTCCGGAACGGATCCGAACGGTCTTCCGGAAGCAGGTAGAGGCAGACCAGGCCGGTCAAGGCGCCGAGCGCGATCGCCAGCCCGACCCCGGAAACCGAGGCGACCCGGTG
>DATGIR010000509.1:0-2664 GCA_035295605.1 Fimbriimonadaceae bacterium
CGGGGAGAAGTGGGGCACCCTCGGGAGTGTCTTCGGACGCCTCGCTCCGCTCGGCGGGACGGACGAAGGCGTCCGTCCCGACACTAGATGGGGCCCAGGACTCGAGGCGGCCGGCGTCCTGGATGGGTTGGAACGTTACGCCTCTTACGCAGGGCTGCTTTAGGGCGTAGTCGATCGTCTTTCCAATTTCGTGATCATTCAGGCCTTTCTTCAGGGTCACGACCAAGTTTGTGGCGACGTTGTAGCGGTTCAACTTTTCGAGAGCGTCTTGGCGGATGCGGCGGAGGTCGGCGCCGCGGAGCTGCATCAAGGGCTCGCGCTCGAAGGAATCGAACTGGAGATAGACCTCGAAGTCTTCCTTGTAGTCGGCCAACCTCTTTGCGAAATCTTCGTCCTGGGCGATGCGAACTCCGTTGGTATTCACCATGAGATGGCGGATAGGGCGGGCCTTGGCCATTTCTACAACCTTGAAAAAGTCGGGATGGACAGTGGGCTCTCCGCCGGAGAGCTGCACGACGTCAGGGTGACCTTCATTGCGGACGACGGCGTCGAGCATTTTCTCGATTTGATCGAGGGTGCGGAACTGCTGGCGTTCCGGGCCGCTGTCGGCATAGCAGACGGGACAGCGGAGGTTGCAGTAGTCGCAGATCTCGACCAGCGTTAAGCAGGAGTGTTGCTCGTGATCGGTGCAGAGGCCGCAGTCGTAGGGACATCCCCACTTGACGGGGGTGTTGTAGACCTGCGGCATCTCGGGGGGCTTGATGAAGACTTCGCGGGAGCGGCGGTAGTAGTCGATGTCGTCGGCGATGAGGACTTTTTCGGAGCCGTGTTGCGGACAGCGCTTGAGGAGGTAGACGTTGCCATCCTGAAATACGGTTTTGGCTTCGACCTTGCGGTAGCAGGCGGAGCAGATGGAGATGGCGACATCGTAGAAGAGGTAGGGACGGGTTTTGGCCATAGGCGCCTCGCGCGTTTAGCAAGGGAATGGTAGCAGCCCGGGAATGGGTTGGATACGGGAGTGGGACAGAGTCGGGAGTGAAACAGGGCAGCGGTCAGTTCTCAGTTGGAGGCGGCCTATGGGGAATCAAGATTGTTAACGGCGGTGGAAGTTTAGAAGCGTGTTTGCTTTCCCGTGGGGTTCGGAACGCGGGCAGCGGGGTGGTAGGGGCTGCTCTAGTGGGAAAAACCAGTTGAGTTCCGATTTGTGTTTACTGCTTCGGTTCTCCAGAGGTGACCGTCCGTTTGGGATACTCGGTCATCCGTCGCTCGCTTTCCCAGCGCTTACGCGCTGGGCTAATCGATTGGCGACCTTCGGGGCTCGGGCTGCATCTGCCGGGCTTCGATCTGACAATAGAGCCGATGCGGCTTGTGGCCACATTATCCAAGCACGCCTCGCTTGCGCTCGGCGGGACGGACGAAGGCGTCCGTCCCCACATGTTCCTCCCATGGCCTAACGAATTCTAGCCGCGGAAGAGGTGCGTCGTCATGGCGAACAGGACGCCGGCGATGGCGGTGAAGGCGAAGCGGTAAGTGAGGACGACCACGGAGGCGAGGATGAGGCGCTTCGGTGGGGGATGGATGCCGGTACGTTGAATGGCTGTCCAGGCGTAATAGAGGATCACGATATCGGCGATGAAGGGAAGAACGATCCACAGGAGCCGAGGGAGGAATGTGGGAGTATGAAGCAAGGCGATCAGAACGATTGGAACGCTGAAGATGCCCCAGGCCACCGGGACGGCGGGGATGGCGAGAGCGTACGCGAAGGTTCGGGGGCTCGGGGAACGGCGGACGGCGATCCAAAGAATGATGTACGGGGCGACCGCCAGCAGGCGGTAGATGAGTGCATAAGGGATGGAGTAGCGCACTTGAGGGAGAAGCACGTCGCCGAAGACGGCGTGAACGGGCGCGAGGGCAAATAGGAGATCGAGGGCGATGAGCGCTCCAATGGCGAGGGCGAGATTGTTGATCGCGGCGTGGCTGGCGGGAGAGAAGTGAGAGGGATCGATGGAGGCGGGGCGAGCGGGGAGAGCTGGTTCGGGATGAGCTGCGGTGGTCGGTGGGGCTCCGGGAGTTGGCACGGCGGGAATAGGGACGAGCGGGTAAGGCGGCGACGTGCGAACCATTCCGCGGGAGAGTTTTGCGATGATCGTGGTGCCGATGACGATCAGCGCGACGGCTCCGCCGAGCAAAGCCAGGGCGAGGATGGTCAGCTGGCTTCCATCTCTGCCGTGGGTGCCGCTGGCAATGAGGCCGAAGCAGGCAGAGGCGAGGAGGAGGAC
Source organism: Fimbriimonadaceae bacterium (assembly GCA_035295605.1). GTDB lineage: Bacteria > Armatimonadota > Fimbriimonadia > Fimbriimonadales > Fimbriimonadaceae > DAIDHV01. Next base: position 2,280 of record DATGIR010000509.1, read on the forward strand.
GGCGCTTCCGACATAAAGGAAGATAGAGGTGAGAATGATGCCCAGCGTGCGGAGCGCATTGTCGGAGGAGTCAACCATTCATCGATGCCTTTGATCGTGGAGGAGCCAGCGGGCGATATCGCGGGAATAGTACAGCAGAATGAGGACGCAGGCCCATTGAATTCCGCCGAGGCCGAGGAAGATTCGCGGGTAGGGCTTCAGGAAGTCGCAGAGCAGGCGGAAGGACAGGTAAGCGACCATGAAGAGTTTGAAGGCGTCGCCGGGAAGGAAGCGGGTGCTGGGCTCTTCGGGTAGGTAGGGATCCTTCGACTGCGCATCACCTTCGCTTCGCGACGGTAATGCTCCGCTCAGGATGACAGGGCCGTGCTGGGTGACGATTTTCAGA